>CBFGNA010000028.1:0-12036 GCA_965650045.1 uncultured Polaromonas sp. | reverse complement strand
CGAAAAGACGGGGCAGGCCCTCTTTCAACACAGCCCCCACCGTGTAGAACGATCCGAACACCACAATTCTATCAGTGGGGTCTGCAGCACCCACCGCGGCCTGTAGGGCCTGGACCGGGCTGCCGAACACCTGCGCAGACACGTCCGGACGGCGGTTGCCGGCCTGCCAGCGCGCCATCAAACCGGCGCCACTGGCTGCGCGCGGCGTCGGCAGATCGGTGAAGTACCAGCGGTCCACCAGGGGGCCCACGCGCTGCAGCATGGCCGCGAGATCCTTGTCGGCCATGGCGCCAAAAACGGCGTGGGTGCACGGATAAAAACCCATGGCGTCGAGGTTTTCGGTCAGCGCCGCGACCGAGTGCGGGTTGTGCGCCACGTCCAGCACCAGCGTCGGCTGGCCCGAAATGATCTGGAAGCGTCCCGGCAGCTCAACCATGCCCAGCCCGTTGCGCACCGCCTGCGCGGTCACCGGCAGGCGGTCGCGCAATGCCGTCAGCGCCGCCAGCACACCCGAGGCGTTGACCAACTGGTTGGCGCCGCGCAGCGCCGGATAAGCCAGGCCGGCGTAACGCCTGCCGCGTCCGGCCCAGGCCCATTGCAGCTTGTCGCCGGAAAAATTGAAGTCGCGGCCCAGCCGCCACAGGTCAGCGCCCACTTCGGCAGCGTGGTCCAGCACGCTTTGCGGCGGCACCGGGTCGCCCACCACCACCGGTTTGCCGGGCCGCATGATGCCGGCTTTTTCGAAACCGATGGCCTCGCGGTCAACGCCCAGCAGCTCGGTGTGGTCGATGTCGATGCTGGTGATCAGCGCGCAATCGGCGTCGATGATGTTGACGGAATCGAGCCGCCCGCCGACGCCGACTTCGAGAATCACCACGTCCAGCTTCGCCTCGGCCAGCAGGCTGAAGATGGCCAGCATGGTGAATTCGAAATAGGTCAGCGAGGTCTGGCCGCGCGCGGCCTCGACCCGCTCGAAATGCGGCAGCAGCGCTTGCGCCTGCACGTTTTCGCCGCGAACCCGGCAACGCTCTTGAAAATGCACCAGGTGCGGCGAGGTGTACAGCCCGGTGCGATAACCGGCCTGGCCGAGGATGGCCTCCAGCATCGCGCAACTGGAGCCCTTGCCATTGGTGCCGGCCACCGTGATCACCGGGCAGTCGAAGGCCAGGTTCATGGTCCGGGCCACGCTGCGGACGCGGTCCAGCCCGAGGGCGATGGCGGTGGGATGCAGGCGCTCGCAGTAGGCGAGCCAGTCGTCCAGGGTGTTGAGCTTGTCCATAGAGGGCGCTATTGTCGCCGCTGGCGCCCAAGCCCGCGCCGGCTGCCGGCCTGTCTCCGCGGTCGCCCAGGGTGTATTTTGCTCCTGAATTCATAGCTGCTTGCGCCCGCCAGCCGGGGGCTGGGGCCACTTTTGATGCATGAATTCATGGCAAAATCAGCCCATGATCACCGTTTATGGCATTTCCAACTGCGACACCGTCAAGAAGGCCCGCGCCTGGCTGGCAGACCAGGGCCTGGACCACCAGTTTCACGACTTCAAGAAGCTGGGCGTGCCGGCAAACCGCCTGCCCGCCTGGGAAAAAGCCGTCGGCTGGGAAAAGTTGCTGAACCGCAAGGGCACGACCTGGCGCAAGCTCGACGCCAGCGTGCAGGCCGGGGGGACGGATGCGGCTGGCGCCCTGGCCATCATGCAGGACCATGCCAGCGTGATCAAACGCCCGGTGGTCGAGTGGCCGGACGGACAGGTCACGGTGGGCTTCGATGCCGCGGCCTGGGCGGCCCGGGCCTGAACCGGCACGGCGCCTTCCGCACGGCTTTGTAAAGCCGGAGCAGCGCCAGCTTTACAGTGATTTACCTGAACTTGTGTCCACCGGAAACGCTCTGAATCATTAAACTGGGAGCTGTTGATCTGGCCAGCCCGATCAGGGCCGTTTCCGGGCTCCCAGCAGGCTGAAAAAGGATTCGAACCATGAAAAAATTACTTGTTTTATCGTCGGTTGCCGCGGCTTCCGGCCTGTTTGCCGTCAACGCCTCGGCCATGGACATCCTGGCGCGCGTGATTTCCAGCACGCCAGTGGTCCAGCAAGTCAGCGTGCCGCAGCAGGTCTGCAGCACCCAGCCCATGATCCCGCAGGCGCCGCCCTCCGGCGCCGGGGCCGTGCTGGGCGCGCTGGCCGGTGGCGCCATGGGCAATGCCATCGGTGACGGCGGTGGCCGTGCGCTGGCCACCATGATCGGCCTGGCCGGCGGCGCCTTGGTCGGCAACAACATCGAGGGCAACCGCAACCAGGTGCAGAACGTGCAGCAGTGCGGCACCCAGACGACCTATGAGAACCGCACCACGCACTACAACGTGGTGTACGAATACGCCGACAAGCAGTACACCATCCAGATGCCCAACGACCCCGGCGCCTACGTCCGGCTGCAGGTGAGCCCGGTCGGTGCCATGCCTGCCCCGCAAGCCTCCGTTCAGCCTGGCTTTACCCAGCCGCAGCCGGCCCAGCCGGTGTATGGCCAGCCCGTGTACAGCCAGCCGGTCTATTCGCAGCCGGTGCAGCCGGTGTACGCCCAACCGGTGTATGTGCAGCCGGCGCCGGTGGTTTACCCCGGTTATGGTTATTACTCGCGGCCTTACTACCCGCCGGTCGGCCTGTCGCTCAACTTCGGCTACAGCCGCGGCGGCTACGGACATCACCACTGGCGCTAAGCGGTTACGCAGGCGACATCACGTCACCCACAAAAAAAGGGCTGCAGATGCAGCCCTTTTTTGTGGGGTGGCGGGCTCAGAGCGTGGTCTGGATCAGCGCGCCCTTGAACAACACCGGCCCGCTCGGCCCGCTGCCTGCCGGCACGCCGCCTTTGGGCTCCAGGCTGATGGCCAGCGCCGGCACCTGATTGACGGCATCGCTGCCGGCCGGCAGACGCACCACCGTGCCGTCACCCAACACACCCAGTGACTTGGCACCGCCGCCCTGCGGCAGCGCCCAGAGCTGCAGCGATTTGTCGGGCGAAGGATGGAACTGGCCCACGTGTTTGAGCTGCAGCTGGCTGTGTTTCGGGTCGTAGGTCACCAGCACCGAAGGTGCGGATTTGTCATCGGCCAGCACCGCCACGTACTGGATCTCGGGCGTGGCAGCCAGGCGGGCGCTGAGCTGCTGCACCTGACCGTTGAGCGCGGTGTTCAGGTTCAGGCCGGTGACCACCGCCACCACGGCGGCCAGGGCACCCGCGGCCGTGGCACCGCGCCACAGGCCCAGACTGGCCCACCAGCCGCCTGTCGCGGGGACCGGTGCACTTCGCGCAGCCTGCATGGCCTTGGCCTGCCTGTCGGCAGCCACGAGGTTTTCGATGCGTTTCCACACCGCCGGGCTGGGCGCGGCCTGCGGCTGCAATTCAGCCACGGAAGCCATCCGCCCCTGCCAGATCAGCGCGGCCGCACGCACCGAGGCGTGTGTGCGCGCCAGCGCCTCAAAGCGGCGGCGGGCGCCGCCACGCAGCGTGCCCAGCGCATAACTGGCGGCCAGTTGCTCCACCAGCGAGGGGTTACGCGTGATATTCATGACAAACCTTCTTCCAGAAGTTTCCCGCCACCATTGACGGGAACAAACAAAATCAAATCCATGCGGCGTTCACGCAAAGCGCGACATGCAGGCGCGCAGTTGCTCCAGCCCGCGGCGTATCCAGGTCTTCACGGTGCCCAGAGGCAACTTGAGCTGTTCCGCCAGCTCGCCGTGGCTCAGGTCCCGCATGTAGGCCAGGCTCACCACCTCGCGCTGCTTGTTGTCGAGCTGGCTCAGGCACTGGTGCAGCGCCCAGGCCTGCTCCCCGGCCAGCGCGGTGTCCATCGGGTTGGGCGAATCGCCCTCCACCGTCTCGGCCATCACATCGTCGAGCTCCAGCGCTGCATCGGCCCGCTCGGAAGTGCGCCGCCGCAGAAAATCCAGGCCCCGGCTGCGCACGATCAGGCACATCCAGGCCATGGGCGGCGACAAGGTGGCCTTGTAGTCACCGGCAATGCGCCAGATGTTGAGAAACGCCTCCTGCAGCACGTCCTCGGCCCAGTTGCGGTTGCTGACCACCCGCACCGCCACGCCGTAAAGCTTGGACGAGCTCAGCTCGTACAGCTCCCGGAGGGCCGACTCGTCGGCCTGGGCGACACGTTCGATGAGCGCGATCAGGTGGGTATCCGGGCTTTCTGCATTCATGGACGCCATTGTCCTGCATTCCCTATACGCCCGAAACGGGTCTATGGATTCATGCAGCCGGCGCCCCGGGCCGCCGGGGTGACCTAAAATCGACGGTTTTGCACGCCGGGCGCCTTGCCGGGCTGCCTCAAACCTCACCCGACCCTTTCAGAACACCATGACCACAGAAAAAATCGACAACGTCAGCGTCACCACCCAAGCCAACGTCTATTTCGACGGCAAGTGCGTGAGCCACGGCATCACCTTTGCCGACGGCACCAAAAAATCGGTCGGTGTGGTGCTGCCTTCGACCCTGACCTTCAATACCGGTGCGCCCGAGATCATGGAATGTGTGGCCGGTTCGTGCGAATACAAACTCGCCGGCAGCGATGCCTGGGTCAAGTCCGCCGCCGGTGAAAAGTTCAGCGTGCCGGGCAACTCGAAATTCGACATCCGCGTCACCGAGGCCTACCACTACATCTGCCACTTCGGCTGATCCGCAGGCGGCTCCTCCCAGGTTCGCTCCTCATTTCATAGCTGCTTGCGCCCGTTCCACAAGGGCTAGAGGCCATTTTTATGTCTAACACCATCCTGCAAAACATCCCCAACGGCCAAAAGGTCGGCATCGCCTTCTCGGGCGGTCTCGACACCAGCGCCGCACTGCTGTGGATGAAACAAAAGGGCGCCCTGCCCTACGCCTACACCGCCAACCTGGGCCAGCCCGACGAGGCCGATTACGACGAGATTCCGCGCAAGGCCATGGAATACGGCGCCATCAAGGCGCGCCTGATTGATTGCCGCCCACAGCTGGCGGCTGAAGGCATTGCTGCGCTGCAGGCCGGCGCCTTCCACATCACCACCGCCGGCGCCACCTACTTCAACACCACGCCGCTGGGCCGCGCCGTGACCGGCACCATGCTGGTCAGCGCGATGAAGGAAGACGACGTCAACATCTGGGGCGACGGCAGCACCTTCAAGGGCAATGACATCGAGCGCTTTTACCGCTACGGCCTGTTGGTCAACCCCGCGCTGAAGATCTACAAACCCTGGCTGGACCAGGCTTTCATTGACGAACTGGGTGGCCGTTCTGAAATGAGCGCCTTCATGACCGCCAACGGCTTTGGCTACAAGATGAGCGCCGAGAAGGCCTACAGCACCGACAGCAACATGCTGGGCGCCACGCACGAGGCCAAAGACCTGGAGCAGCTCAACAGCGGCATCAAGATCGTCAACCCCATCATGGGCGTGCCCTTCTGGAAAGACGACTGCGTCGTCAAGGCCGAAGAAGTCAGCGTTACCTTTGAAGAAGGCCGCCCCGTGGCGCTCAACGGCGTGCACTACCCGGACCTGGTCACGCTGATTCTGGAAGCCAACAAAATCGGCGGCCGCCACGGCCTGGGCATGAGCGACCAGATCGAAAACCGCATCATCGAAGCCAAGAGCCGCGGCATCTACGAAGCCCCTGGCCTCGCGCTGCTGTTCATCGCCTACGAGCGCCTCGTCACCGGCATCCACAACGAAGACACCATCGAGCAGTACCGCGACAACGGCCGCAAGCTGGGCCGCCTGCTGTACCAGGGCCGATGGTTCGACAGCCAGTCCATCATGCTGCGCGAAACCGCCCAACGCTGGATCGCCAGCGCCATCACCGGCACGGTGACGCTGGAACTGCGCCGCGGCAACGACTACAGCCTGCTCAACACCGAATCACCCAACCTGACCTACGCGCCTGAGCGTTTGAGCATGGAAAAGGTCGAAGACGCACCGTTCTCGCCGCTGGATCGTATTGGGCAACTGACCATGCGTAACCTGGACATCACCGATACGCGGGCGAAGCTGCAGGTCTATTCCAACGCCGGGATGCTGGAGTTGGGCAAGGGGGATGATTTCCTGAAGTTGGGTAAATAGAACGGTTCAAGCCAAAAGACAAAACCCGCTTGGTGAGAGCCTCGCGGGTTTTCTTATTCAGGGCTTGGCAGGTAGCTGCAGCAAGAGTCGATCAAAGTCGCTTTCAAACAGCCGGTCCTGCACAATGCGGTATTTTTCGAATTCGCTTTCCGCATGGGCCTTGGCGATTTCGGCGGTGACCTTGCCAGCGTCTTGCAGCACGCCCCGGTCGGTTGCTTCGATGAAGCGGTTGAGGCGTGTCTCCCAGTCTTGCATGGTCATAGGGATTTTGCGCAGCGCCATGCTCTCAGCTACATCCAGGTAAGCAGATACCAGCCGCTGCAACTGGGCCAGTTCGTCGTCTGTGAGGTAGTTCTTGGCCACCACCACATCAAACCGCTGAACCTTGCCCGCTGGCGCATCCGTCCAGGAGGTCAGCCCCATGTGCTCCTTGCTCGCATCCGCGCGGTGGTACACCACCTCTGCAGCCGTCTGCCCGTGAATGGCCCAATGAAGCTTGTTTTGCACCGTGGCAAAGAAACGCTTGGTGGCCTGGGCGGTCACGTCATAGTCGAGAGACGTGGCGTAGATATCGGTGATTTTTTGGTAGAACTTGCGCTCCGAGAGGCGAATCTCACGAATGCGCGCAAGCTGCTCTTCAAAATACTGCTCGGTCAGGACAGAACCGCCGCGCTTGAGGCGCTCGTCATCCATCGCATAGCCCTTGATGGTGAACGATTCAATGACGTCCGTGGCCCACTTGCGAAACTGCACTGCCCGCTCGGAGTTCACCTTGTAGCCTACGGAAATGATAGCGGCCAGGTTGTAGTGCTGTGTGTTGTAGGTTTTGCCGTCGGCAGCAGTTATTCGAAAACTTCGAATAACTGAAGCGGCCTCCAATTCGCTGTCCGCAAACACTTTCTTCAAGTGATAGTTGATGGTGTGGGTCTCTACGTCATACAACTGCCCGAGCATCTTCTGCGTGAGCCACACGTTTTCGTCGGCATACACAGCCTCCACGCCCCCTTGGCCGCTAGCAGCAATGAAGGTCAGGTACTCGGCGGTTGAAGATCGGGCTAATGAAGGTCTTGATTTACTCATATTCATTGCCAATGTCGTGGGGCTTGTGCTGACTGACGGCTGTGCAGGCGTAAAGATGCTTCACCTATTGGTAACTGGTATTTTATACAGTAAATTGCGGTCAGCGCCAAGCGTTGCGACCCCACTCACTCGCTGTACCAAGGTCGGTGGCTTGAGAGCCAGGCCATCATGCTGCGCGAAACCGCCCAACGCTGGATCGTCAGCGGCACCGTCACGCTGGAACTGCGCCGCGGCAACGACTACAGCCTGCTGAACACCGAATCGCCCAACCTGACCTACGCGCCTGAGCGCCTGAGCATGGAAAAGGTGGAAGACGCACCGTTCTCGCCGCTGGACCGGATTGGGCAGCTGACCATGCGAAACATGGACATCACGGATACGCGGGCCAAGATGGCGAATCTACACCAAGGCTGGCCTGCTGTCGCTCAGTGAAAGCGACTCGCTTCTGCAACTGAGCAGCAAGAACGGGAAGCGATTGATTGTGTGCTTCCAACCCGGGCAAACTAGGATAACGCTAAGCAAATTCTCGACCCATCATTTTGGCCAGTTCTTCCTCGTAAAAACCTCTCGGGGGCTCGAAGAAGGAAAATTTCCGCAAAAGAGGTGTCACAACTTTCGCAATAACGGCAGGGAGTGCCGCATCGACCTCATCCGGGGTTAATTCGATTTCAGTTTGATAACTGGGATCGTGAGAAATATAGTTTTCGAAGATTGCTCGCCGTCTGCCGTAACTAAATAGCTGGCGCCCTTCGAGCCCTTCCCATTGGACAACTAGCTGCAGTCGAAACGGACCCAATGCCAGCTTTCCACCAAGCTCCCTGACGCGAAGTAGGAATTCGGCGACGCGCCAGGCAGGGAGCGTGACCTCAATGCCTGTACCAGCGACTCGCCCATTCTCATTATTTGCAATCTCAGGAGAGTCCTCCTGGTGACCTCTGACAAGAGTTATCTTTCCATCAGTCGATACTCGCCAAAAATCCGAATGCGCTACATCTCTATCTTCATCGCGTCCGAGCCAGCACTCGATGACATTGTCTTGAACCGGGTAAGGTTCGAGTTCGGGTCGCGTAAAAACATACATTGGAGACCATCCGGTGTAGCGCCGCAATCCTGTCAGTAAGTCCAGCATCTCTTTTGGTGCTACCTGCTTGAGTTCTCCGACAATTCGAGCTGAGAGCACATAGCGACCATGCACATGCCTCGCAGGGTCGCCTTCCGCTAGTTTTTCTTTCTGCAAAGCTTCGAGCTTATTTACTGCAGCATCGCGAAATGCCAGTAGATCCGCGAACGGATGGGCAGGTGCCGCAGGCGGCAAGCCTCCACCTAAAAGGCTAACACTGCCCGCGCCAAGCATGCTAGCCAAAGCAGACAGTAGCTCTTCCTTTCGACCAAGCAGACATCTTTCAAGTAGGCTATCCCAATCGGAGCCAGACTGGGGCGGGCTACTTTCGGGCCCGGGCCGACGAATATAGTAGGTGTCAATTTTTGCGCTCTTCCCACCATCTGGCGAGTCAGCTTTACATCTCACCGGTACCTTGGCTCCGCCGGGAACGACAACAACAGGGTAGTACTCACCCGTCACGGGATGCTCAACAACGTGCGAAACGCAATGAAATGGTGGTTCGGCGTATTTTTTGAGAATGTTATTGAAGTAGTCAGAGCTGAACCCGGTTAAATCGGCAGGACGATTGGGGTCGGGCATCGGAGGGTGTTCATCCTTGAACCCAATAACCAAATATCCTCCTCCGTGATTGCGAAGCGCTAACAATTCCTTAACAAATTTTGCCTGGACAACTTTGTCTGCGGGATCCATCCACCGCTTAAGCTCAATACCAAGATCCTCCCGAGGCGAGCGAACCAATTCCTGAAGTTCTTCATTCATAACCACTCCGGTCAGGTCATACCACCACCGGCTCCGGCTCCAGCAAAATGCCGAACCGTTCATACACACTGGTCTGGATCGCCTTGGCCAGGGTCATGACCTCGCCGCCGGTGACCGGGTCTTCGCGGCCGCCGCGATTGACCAGCACCAGCGCCTGGCGTTCGTACACGCCGGCATTGCCTATGGTTTTGCCTTTCCAGCCGCAGGCGTCGATCAGCCAGCCGGCCGCGAGTTTGACTGAGCCGTCGTCGAGCTGGTAATGAACGATTTTGGGTTCGCGCTGGATGATGTCGGCGCACTGCTCGGGTGAGACGGTCGGGTTTTTGAAGAAGCTGCCGGCGTTGCCGATCACTTGCGGGTCGGGCAGCTTGGCGCGCCGGATTTCGCAGACCCAGTTGTAAATCTGCAGCGCATCAGGCTGGCTGTCCGGCGACTGGGCCATCTTCTTTTCGAGGTCGGCGTAGCCCAGCACCGGCTTCCAGGCCTTGGGCAGCGCAAAGCGCACGCGCGTGATCAGCGCCTTGCCGGCCAGGCCGAGCCCGTTCGGTCCGGTGCTTGTGTGTTTGAACACCGAATCGCGGTAGCCGAAGGCGCATTGCGCGGCGTCCAGCGTGAAGGTCTTGCCGGTCGTCAGGTCCACCGCGTCGAGCGAGTCAAAGCGGTCCTGCAGCTCAACGCCATAAGCGCCGATGTTTTGCACTGGCGAGCCGCCGACGGTGCCGGGGATCAGGGCCAGGTTTTCCAGGCCCGGGTAGCCCTGGTGCACGGTCCAGTCCACGATGTCGTGCCAGCTTTCACCGGCGCCGGCCTCGACGATCCAGGCTTTGGGTGTGTCGCTGACGAGCTTTTTTCCCTTGATCTCGACCTTGAGCACCACCGGCTTGACGTCGCCGGTGATAACGATGTTGCTGCCGCCCCCCAGCACAAACTTGGGGGCATCGCGCAGCGCCGGATCGGCCAGCACGGCGGCTACGTCTTCCTCGCTGGCGATGCGCACCAGCGTCAGGGCTTTGGCCATGATGCCGAAGGTGTTGGAAAACTGCAGGGGGACGTTTTTCTCGACTAAC
Organism: uncultured Polaromonas sp.; assembly: GCA_965650045.1. Taxonomy (GTDB): domain Bacteria; phylum Pseudomonadota; class Gammaproteobacteria; order Burkholderiales; family Burkholderiaceae_C; genus Polaromonas. The sequence goes on along the minus strand of CBFGNA010000028.1, from coordinate 1,915 downwards.
ATCCACAGATTGTCTCATCCGGTCCCGCCGGGCGCCCATCAGAAAGCCACACACCATGCCCTCTTTTGACACCGTCCTCGAAGCCGACCTGGTCAAGGTCAAAAATGCCGTCGAAAACACCGCCAAGGAAGTTGGCAACCGCTTCGATTTCAAGGGAACCTCTGCCTCCATCGAGCTGAAGGACAAGGACATCATCCTGATTGGTGATGGCGACTTCCAGATCGAGCAGATCAACGACATCCTGCGCAGCAAGCTGACCAAGGCCGGTGTGGACGCGCGTTTCCTCGAAGTGGGCAAGATCGAGAAAATCGGCGGCGACAAGGTCAAGCAGACCAACAAGGTGCGCAACGGCATCGACACCGAAACCGCCAAGAAAATCCAGGCCGCCATCAAGGCCAGCAAACTCAAGGTGCAGGCGGCCATCCAGGAAGAAAAAGTGCGCGTGACCGGCGTCAAGCGGGACGACCTGCAGGCCGCCATGGCGCTGATTGTTTCCGAGATGAAAGACTTCCCGCTGAGTTTCGACAACCGGCGCGACTGAACATGGCGCTGCAGCCGCTCACAGCAGTTGTTGCAGCCATGCTGGGAGGGGCCTTTCTGTCCTTCGCCACGCCCGTTCATGCGCAAAGCGTCGCGCTGGCCGGCACGCTGGGCAACAAGGCCCTGCTGGTGGTCAACGGCGCACCGCCCAAAACGGTGGCCAGCGGCGACACGCACATGAACGTGAAAGTGATTTCGACCTCGGGCGACCAGGCGGTCCTGGAGCTCAACGGCAAGCGCCACACCTTGCGGGTCGGTGACGCGCCAGTCAGCGTCGGCGCAGGCGGGCAAGCCGGGGCTGCGGGGCAAAGCCAGCGCATTGTGCTGAACGCGGGCAGCGGCGGGCATTTCATGACGCCGGGCCAGATCAACGGCCGCTCGGTGCAGTTCATGGTGGACACCGGCGCCACCAGCGTCGCGATGAGCGCAGGCGATGCCGACCGCATGGGCCTGAGGTACCGGGACGGGCAATCCGTTCGCATGACCACCGCCAACGGCGTGACCAGTGCCTACCGCGTGAAGCTTGATTCCGTGCGCGTCGGCGACGTGGAAGTCCATGACGTGGACGCCATCGTGTCGCCGCAGCCCATGCCTTACATACTGCTCGGTAACAGCTTCCTGACGCGCTTTCAGATGCTGCGCGAAAACGAGCAGATGATTCTGGTCAGGCGCTACTAGGGCCTGCGCCCGCGCCCGCGCCCGCGGCCAGGCTCAGCCCCTGGACTTGCTGCCCAGCCTGGATTCCTTGCCCTTGAGCAGCTTGTTGATGTTTTCGCGGTGCCGGAAAAACAGAAAGGCACTCATCACCACAATCGCCAGCGCCATGGTTTTGTCCACATACCAGAAGGCCCGGTCGCCCACCAGGTAGTACCAGGGCGCAAACAGGGCGCAGGCCAGCGAGGCCAGCGACGAGTAGCGCGAGAAAAACGCCACGATCACCCAGGTGGCCAGCGTGGCCAGCCCCAACACCCAGTGCACACCAAACAGCACGCCGGCGGCCGTGGCCACGCCCTTGCCGCCTTCAAATTTGAAAAACACCGGGTACAGGTGGCCGATGAAAGCCGCCAGGCCGACCGCCGCCAGCGTGCCTTCGTGCAGGCCGTGATCCCGGCCAAAGGCGCTGACCAGCGCCATCGGCAGCCAGCCCTTGAGTGCATCGAGCAGCAAGGTCGCCACGGCCGCCGCCTTGTTGCCTGAACGCAGCACGTTGGTGGCGCCGGGGTTCTTGCTGCCGTAGCTGCGCGGATCGTTCAAGCCCATCACCCGGCTGACAATGACGGCAAACGACAGCGAGCCTAAGAGGTAGGCCGCAAGCACGGCAAGGGCGGGATAAAGGTAGTCCATGGTGTCTCCTCAACAAAGCCTGTTTTTTATC
>CBFGNA010000027.1:0-12091 GCA_965650045.1 uncultured Polaromonas sp. | reverse complement strand
CATCCTGATCTGCGCCGATGACGACTGGAAGACGGTTGACCAAAACACCAAACAACCCTCGAACCCCGGGCGCTCGACAGCCAAAAAGGTTGCGAAGGAAATAACGGCGTGCGACCTAGTGTGGCCGGTGTTCACGCCCTCCACCCGCCAGGAGAAGGACACGGATTTCGATGACCTCCGCCAGCGCCAGGGCTTGCCGGCGGTGCAGCAGCAGTTGCAGGGCGTGATCAACGCCATGCGGAGGCTCTATGGTTGAAGACGAGCCAGGCAGCAACGGCGATCCGGCGCCGAAGGCGCTCGATGACGCAAGTGCGGCATCGGTATCGCACTCGTCAGCTGACGGCGCGACAGCGCCGCTGGATAACGTTGTCTCTCTCGCGGACGCGGCAGCGCGGCGCGCTGCTGTTGAATCGGAGTCTGTTCAAGGGAATTCTTCGGCCACCCCCCCCACCCCCCCAAAAAGCGCAGCTGCGCAGTCATCGGGGGATGGGGGTAGCCCTGATAAATCGAAGAAACCTGCGAAGGCCGAAAAGCCGGAAAAGAAACCCGACAAAACGATTGATTGGGGCAAGTTCAACCATTTGGCCGAAAACTTCGTGCTGATCTACGGCACCGACACGGTCTGGGACGCCAGTGAGCGCCTGATCATGAAGATCGCGAACATGGGACACGCCCACGGCAGCGAGATGGTCCGGCTCTGGAAAAACTCAGAACGCCGGCGCACCGTTCGCCAGACGGGTGTGGTGTTTGACCCCACCCGGGGCTGTGACCCCGAAACGACGGTGAACCTCTATGACGGCATCGCCATGAAGCCGCGTGCCGGGCCTGTCGGGCCGATGCTCGACCTGATCCGGTATCTGGTGAGTCGCTCGATGCCCAACGCGGACGAGTGCGATGAGGTGATGCACTGGCTGCTGTGCTGGCTGGCATATCCGCTGCAAAACCCTGGTGCGAAGCTGCGCACGTCGGTGGTTATGCATGGCGACGAGGGCGCCGGCAAGAATTTTCTGTTTGACATCGTGGTTGCCATCTACGGCAAATACGGCGCGCTGGTGGGGCAGGATGAGCTGGAGGACAAGTTCAATGACTGGCGCAGCTGCAAGCTGTTCGTCGTCGGCGACGAGGTGTCCAGTCGGGCCGAGCTGGTTCATAACAAAAACCGGCTCAAGGCGCTGATCACGTCGCCCACGGTGCAGATCAATCCGAAGAATTTGCCCCGGCGTGAGGAAGCCAACCACATCAACATTGTGTTTCTGTCCAACGAGCTGCAGCCACTGGCCCTGGACAACAGTGATCGCCGTTACCTGGTGGTGTACACGCCGCGCGCGAAGGATTTCGCCTACTACAAGGAACTCGGCAAGTGGCGTGATGAGGGCGGCATTGAGGCGTTTTATCAGTTCCTGCTGGACTACAACACCAAGGAGTTCGAGCCCTATTCCCCGGCCCCTCTCACCGAAGCCAAGACGGCCCTGATCGGGCTCAACCGCAAGAGCCCTGAGTTGTTTTGGCAGGAATGGGAGGGCGGCGAACTCGATCTGCACTACATGTCGTGTTCCGTGCCGCAGCTCTATCAGGCCTATCTGCGGTGGTGTGCGCGCACTGGTGAGCGGTATCCGTTCAAGCGGGAGCAATTCACGCCTACCGTGGTGCGTTTTGCGGAATCCCTGGGCAAACACGCCCAGGTCAAGCCCATGAACGTCACCTCGGACTCTCAGCAAAAGAAAACGGTGCGCATGTTCCTGGTGTGCGAACCGTTGCCGCCCGAGGGCATGTCGCAGGGGGAATGGGCCACGTCCTGCGTATCCGACTTCGAGAAACATCTGCGCACTTTCCTTGGCAACTCCCGGTCCCACGGTGGGGATGAATCCGGCAAGGAGGTGGCTGAATGAGTTACGCAGTTACGCGGGGGTGTAACGCTGGAATCAAGCACTGGCGCGGGAAGTTACGCGGTTACGCGGTTACGCGGGCCTCATGTATGTGTGTGGGCGCGCGTGCGGGCGTGCAGGCGCGTGCGTGTACGTGCGAGGGGGTGTAACCGCGTAACCGCGTAACAACGTAGGCGGGCTGCGGATGTGGGTGTTACGCGCGCGCGTAACCACGTAACTGATTTATTTTTTTAAGAGAGAAAAGGAAAAGGTATGGATACGCAAACAGGGCAGGGCCAGCCAACGGCCACTGCCATCGACAACATGAAACGCAAAGCCAAGGCGATGCGCAAGGCCGATGGCATCAAGCACGCCGCCGCCTTGGACCAGGTGGCGAATGCAAACGGATATGCCTCGTGGCACGCGGTCACCGTCGCAGCCAGCCGGGCAGGCCTTGGTCGGCTGACACCCCCTATAGGTACTCCCGGCACTTCACCTCACGGGGGTAATTCGACCCCCGTGCCCGCGCCAGTGGCAGGCTCAAACCAAAGTCCGGAAATCAGTCCGGTTTCGGTGGAATAGTCCGGATGGCTGTCGTTCTGCTCAGCAAAGCGGCCTATGCGCGCCATCGCGGGTGCGATGAAAAGGCCGTGCGCAAGGCAATTGCCGAGGAACGCATCAGCCTGATCGAGGGAAAGATCGATCCAGCGGTGGCGGACATCCAGTGGGCGCAGAACACCCGCGCCCGGGCCGACAGCAAGCGCGGGGCCGCGTCAAACGCATCGGTCGAGGCCCAGGGTAGCCTGGTGGGCGATTCCGCGGCGGAAACGCCCTCCAATCCGCCAGCGCCGGCGAATCCTGGCTACTCGGACGTTCGCACGCGGCGTGAAATTGTCGAGCTGGAGCGCTCCGAGCGCGAAAACGCCCGGGAAGCCGGCAAGCTCATCGACCGCGAAACGACCGAGCGGGCGATCTTTGACGCCTTCCGGTCGCTGCGGGACGCCGTCATGGTTGCTGGCCAGCGCGCCGCGCCCAGGCTGATCGGCCTGAGTGACGCCCGCGACATCGAAATGGTGATCACCGAAGAGCAACGCAAGGCTTTCGCTGGCTGGGAAGTCCGGATGCTTGAGCGGCTGCCGGCGAAGGAGGACCGCTGATGTCGAGCAAGGCGCCTGCAAAGCAAGGGCACCGGTACAAGTTGCAGGGCGTCGATGTCCTGGCGCTGGAGTCCGGTGAGGTGGTTCGCGTTGCGCGGATCGAGCCGGAGCAGCTGTGGCCGTTGGGCGAAGTCCGCACCGTGAGCGCCCGGGATCTGGACCCCGTGCCGATGCGCTACTTCCACGGGGAAATTCGATGAGATCGCTGGACCCCAAAACCCCGAACCCGATGCAGTCTCGCGTAGGGGGACAGGGGTGAACATCGCTGACGGCTTCGAGCTGGTAGTCCGCACGGCCACGGCCGCTGCGCGCCCGGACCCGGAGCTGCGCGTTGACGAGTGGGCCGAAGAATTCATGGTGCTGCCGAAGTCTGGTCCGCACCCGGGGGCGTTTCGATTTGACCGCACGCCCTATGCCCGCAGGGTGCACCAGGTCCTGTCGCCAGGCCATCCCTGCAAGCGGATCGTCGCGCGGGTGGCCTCGCAGATGTTCAAGACGCAGACCGCCATCAACTTTATTGGCGCCTGCATCCATCGGGCGCCGGCAAACATCCTGGCGCTGCAGCCCACCGATGGTTTGGCAAAGCGGTTTAGTTCACGCGTGTCTCAGGCGATCCGAAACGTGCGTGTGCTGCGGGAGTGTGTGTCGGCGGAAAAGAGCCGCGACAAGCGCAACACCACCCAAGCGAAAGACTTCAAGGGCGATGCCACGCTGTACATCAACACGGCCGGCTCGGCGTCCAATCTGGCTGAGATCACGGCGCGATACATCTTTATTGATGAGGTGGACCGCTTGCCGCCCTTGGTCGAAGGCGACAGCGTGGCAATCGCCGAAGCCCGTGCCACCCAGCATGAGCGCGATTGCAAGTTTTATGAGGTCAGCAGCCCGACGATCCTCGGTTTCAGCCGCATCGATGAGCTGCACTTGATGGGGACGCAAGAGGTCTACATGGTCCCGTGCCCGGGCTGCGGGCACCTTCACCAGCTGGTGCTGGAGAACTTCAAATACGAACGCGATGCGGACACCGGTTTCATGTCGAAAGCGTGGTTTGTCTGCCCCGAAAACGGTTGCATCATCGAGGAACGCTACAAAACCTCGATGTTCCGGGACGAGGCCCTGGGCGGCACCGCCTACTGGCACGCGCAGAGCCAGGGCGACGGCGAAACCATCAGTTTCACCATGTCGGCGTTCTACATGCCCATCGGTGCCATTGGCTGGCTGGCGCTGGCCCGCGAGTACGACCGCGCCAGGCTGGCCCTGCAGCGCGGCGACCACACCCTCATGCAGGTGTTTTACAACACCCGCCTCGGCCTGAGCTATCGCAACAGCGAGTCTTTCACCAGCGCGAAAGAACTGCAGAACCGCGCTGAGCCCTACGCCCCGCGCGTCCTGCCCGATGCGGCCCTGGTGGCGACCATGGCGGTAGACACACAGGGCAACCGCCTGGAGCTGACCATCGAAGCCTGGGCGCCCGGCCTGGAGCATTGGGTCCTGGACTACATCATTCTCATCGGCTCCCCGGCCGAGCCTCCCGGCACCGAGGGCAGTGTCTGGCAGCGCCTGGACGAGATCAGGCGCACGCCGCTGCTGCATGCCAGCGGCCGGCCCATCATGATCAGCGCCTACGGCATCGATGCCGGCGGAGCTAACACCCAGGACGTTTACAACTACGGTTCTGTGCGCAAGGGTATGAACTGCACAGTGCTGCACGGCGCCACACGCCCCAACCGCCCGATTATTGGCAGCATGCCCAGGCGGGTTGATATCGAATGGGGTGGCACCAAAACGCCGGGCGGCGTGGAACTGTGGGAAGTCGGCACCGACGTGGCGAAAGACCACCTGTTCAACCGCATGAAGCTGGAGGAAGGCAGCGGCGCGATGCACTTCCACGACCAACTGCCGGCAGAGTGGTATGAGGGCCTGGTGGTCGAGCAGCCGCGCATGCGTTACGTGAAGGGCAGGGCGATCCGGGAGTACGTCAAGCCCAACGGCGCCCGAAACGAGCCGCTTGACCTGTCCGTCTACAACCTGGCCATCGCGCACCAGCTGGGGCTGCACAAGTGGTCGGCGCTGGACTGGAAGCGGCTGCGCGACAAGCTGATCCCGCCCAACCTGGACCTGTTCGCCCCCGCACCTCCGGTCCCGCCTCCGGCGCAACTGCCGACAGCGGCCCAGGCCGAGGGCGCTGACCGCCCCTCCGAAGTTGTTCCGGCACCGGTGTCCGAACCTGACGCTGCGGCAGTGGATACGTATCCACCGCCACCCCCACCGGTGCCCGTGCCTGCGCCGCCTCCGCCCAATACCGCCCGCCGTTATCTCTCGAAAGGAATCCGATGACCGACCCTACCAACGAACCTGCAGGACTTCGCCTTGCTGCCGCTGCACCGCCCTCCGACGACGACGGTCTGCAGCCGGAACTGAACGAAAGGGATTCCGACCTCGATGCGCTGTGTGAGCGCTGGGTCTACTGGTGCCGCACCCGGCGCCTCTACGGTCCTGCACCCATCAGCGGCACCATCCTGGGCAAGTTGACCGGTGGCACCTCGCGGCCACTGCGGATCACGAATGACGTGATCAGCAGCGCCGAGCTGTCCGCGTTTCACATTGCCTATACCTGCCAGCCCGCTGACGCCCTGGACCGCCAGGTGTTCGACGCCCACTACGTGCATCGCATCAAGCCGGTCAAGCGTGCCGCGGATGCGCTGGGCATCTCGCGCCAGCACTTTTATGCGCTGCTGAGCGCGTTCCGAGTGCGCGTAGCCAACGCGGCGCAAGCCATCCAGCATGAGAATCTGAATGCCCAGCAGCTCATGGAGCTGCGGCGAACAGAGCGGGACGCGTCGAGCGAGTGATCGTAGGGTTTTTGGATCACCGATTTTTCGGAGAGGTCCGATAAGATGTGCAGCCAAACCAAATTAACGAGGCTATCCAAATGTCAAACGATCACATGTCAGCAAAAGCAATGGACAGGGCGGAAGAGCTTGCAGAGCAGGATACGCGGGAGGCCATCGCGCGACAAATGCCTAAAACACCCAACCCGCCCGAAGCCGACGCAGACGATTCCGATCCTGTCAAGCCCTAAAGTGTCAGGTCAGGACCTGACAAAATAGTTCTCGCCAGCACCTGACACTTTGGGCCAAAATTGACCCCAATTCAGGTAGGTCTAGAAATTACGCCAGCCTGAAAACGCATAACCCGCAACGTGTAGTTGTGAAGCCAGAAAGCCCCGGTAACCGCAAGGTTCCGGGGCTTTCGCATTGGAGGTCCGTAGATGTTGAATGTCACCCGCACCGGCAGCACCGTTGCGGATGTACTCACGTCTGTACGCGGCATCAACAAAAATATTCTGCCCTACGCCGCCGCCACGGCGTTGACCCGCACCATCAAGATCGCCCAGGCCGATGTGGTGGCCGAGATGCGGGGCAGTTTTGACCGGCCCACCGCCTACACCCTGAACTCCACGTTCATCGTTCCGGCCAAAAAAGACCAGCTCACCGCCCGGATCGGCATCAAGAACACCGCCGGCAAGAACACCACGCCGGAAAACTTCCTTTTCCCCGAGGTCCGTGGCGGCCAGCGCCGCGAAAAGCGTTTTGAAGCTGCCATGCGCAATGCCGGCTTCATGAAGCCAGGCGAACGCGCCATGCCTGGCGCTGGCGTGGCCCGGGACGGCAATGGCAACGTCAGCGCGGGCACCATCCGCAGCATCTTGCGCCAGGTAGGCGGGCAGGGCACCGGCGCCCGCATCTTTGCCGGCAGCGTAGGCCGCAAGGAAACCCGAGGCATCTGGCAACGCGACGGCAGGAAGCTCAAGCCGCTCTTTGTGTTCACCAGCACGCTGCCTGTGTATAGCAGCCGACTGGACTTTGACGCCGCCGCCGACAAGGCTGCCCGCGCCAATTTTGCCACCGAGTTTTACAAAGCGGCGACCGAGATCCGCGCAAGGAACCCATGAGCACTCGCGAAGAATTGCAGACGCGCCTTACCGTGTACCTCACCGCCGAAACAAAGATCCTGGCCGCGCAGGAATACACCATCGGCAACGGATCCACGGCCCGCAGGCTGACCCGCGCTGACCTGGCCGAAGTCCGCAAGGCCATCAGCGATATACGCGCCGAGATGGCCCAGCTCGAAACCGTCACCCAGCGTGCCCGCCGGGTGGTCTACCTCCGGCCCTACTGATATGCAAAAAAACGTGATTGACCGCACGATTGAGGCGGTAGCGCCAGCCTGGGCGGTGTCCAGGCTCAAGGCCCGCGCGCAGCTCGATGCCGTGGCCGCGCTGCCTTCGATTTCGGCCATGTCCGAAGACAACGCACCAGGTGGGCCTGCACCCGCCCGCCGCTGGTGGAAGCCCGCGCCGCGTGACGCGCGCGGCGACACCTTGCGCTATCTGCCTGACCAGCGCGCTCAGTCGCGCGAGCTGGCGCGGACCAGTCCCATCGCGGTCGGCGCGATCAATACCAACGTGCAACGCATCGTTGGCACCGGCCTGGCCCTCAGCGCGCAGCCAAACCTCTCCGTGTTGGGCTGGAGTATCAAAAAAGCCTTGGAGTGGAAGGCCCACGTTCAAAACGAATTCAGCTTGTTTGCCGACAGCCTTGAATCCGATGTCGAGCAAACGCTCAACTTCTACCAGCAGCAGGCCCTGGTGCTGCGCGGCACGCTGGAAAGCGGCGACCTGTTCACCGTGCTGCCAGACGGCCCGCGCACCGCAACCATGCCCTACGCCCTGCGGATCCAGCTGCTTGAAGCTGACCGCGTTGGCAACCCGCGCGGCCAGATGGACACGCCCACCATTGCCGGCGGCGTGAAATTTAACGAACAGGGCGCGCCATCGCAGTTTCACATCTATGACCAGCACCCCGGCGGCTGGATCCCTGGTCAGTCAACGCTGCTTGCCGGCAAGTGGGAGGACCGCATCGGGCGCAGCGGCCGGCGCCGGATCCTGCACCACTACCGCAAGTTGCGGCCCGGCATGCCGCGCGGCGTGCCGTACCTGGCCCCCATCATTGATTGCATCAAGCAGATCTCGCGCTACACCGAAGCAGAGATCATGGCTGCCGTCATCACGGCCTATCTCACGGTGTTCATCGAGAGCCCCACCGGGAACGTTGCGCCCGTATTCGACGGCAGCACCGCCAGCACGGCAGAGGCCCCGCAAGAGATCGGCCTCGGCATGGGCGCCGTTGTGGGGCTTGCTCCTGGCGAAAAGGCCTCAACCGTCAACCCCGGCCGGCCGAACCCGAACTTCGAGCCCTTCATCATGGCCGTCATCAAGCAGATGGGCATTGCGCTCAGCCTGCCCTATGAATTGCTGGTCAAGCAGTTCAACAGCTCTTACAGCGCCAGCAAGGCCGCGCTGCTCGACGCCTGGGTTTACTTCCGTACCGAACGTAACTGGCTGGCGCTCAGCTTTTGCCAGCCGGTTTACGAAACCTTTATGGCTGAGGCCGTGGCGATTGGGCGCGTGCCGGCGCCAGGGTTCTTTTCAGACCCGCTGCTGCGCTGGGCCTACACCCGTGCAGCCTGGCCTGGCGACAGCATGGGCTCCATCAACCCCAAGGACGAAGTTGCAGCCTACACCGCCGCCATCGATGCTCGCCTGATGACGCGTGAGCGGGCCGAGTGGGAGCTGTGGGGCAGCGACTGGAACGACACCTTCCCGCAAAAGCAGGCCGAACACCAGCGCTTGAAGGGCGCCGATATGTTGCCCGTGCCCAAGGCCGGTGCAGCTGCACCCGCGCCATCCAAAGAACCTGAAAACGCATGACCATGACCACACCGGACATCCTGCTGCCTGACAACTCGCGCAAGCGTTTCAACTTCGATCCCACGATCAATCTCGGGCATGTCCTGACGTTCATCGGTTTCATGCTGGCGGGATTCGCCGCTTACGGGAATCTCGACAAGCGCCAGACAGTGGTAGAGGTCCAGAACACCGCCGCCATCGAGCGCTCGGCCGACCAGGACAAGCGCATCAAGGAATCGCTGCAGGAGTTGAAGACCGACATCAAGGATGTGCAGCGCGCAGTCAACGATATCAACCGAACGCTTGCCCTCACAGGCAACGGAAAGAAGTAGCCATGACTTTGCTCGAACTCATCACGGGAGCCTGGGCCATGGAGCCCGGCATGCTTTCCGAGATCCAGGCCATTTACTCCACACATCTGCGCGGCGAAAAGATCGATGTGCCCGCCATTGAAGCCCGGCTCGGGCGCCCATTGTCGGTGGAGCAACAGGATTACGTTGTGGAGCCTGGCGGCGTGGCGGTCTTGCGGCTGTCTGGCGTCATGGCTCCGAAGGCCAATCTGTTCTCTCAGGTGTCGGGTGGCATCAGCACGCAGATGGCCATCAAGCAGCTCGAAAGCGCGGTTGCAGACGCCCGGGTGCAGTCTGTGTTGATGGCGTTTGACACGCCTGGCGGCAATGTCATCGGCGTGCCTGAATTCGCGGCAGCAATCTTTGAGCTGTCGGCGGAAAAGCCAATCGTGGTCCATACGAGTGAAAGGCTGATGAGCGCCGGGTATTGGTCGGGCTCCGCTGCCAATGCGATCTACATCAGTGGCCCGGTGGTCGAAGTCGGCAGCATCGGCGTCGTCGTGGACCGCAGCTACAACCCGTCTGCGGTCATACAACAGGAACACATCACCGCTGGCAAATACAAACGTATTGGCAAGGCCAATGCGCCGCTGAGCGATGACGACCGCGCCATCGTGCAGGCTGATGTCGATTATGTGTACACCCTTTTGGTTGACGACGTTGCCCGCTTTCGCGGCACCACGCCAGAACAAGTTCTGGAACACATGGCCGATGGCCGCGTGTTCCGAGGCCAGCAGGCCATCGATGCAGGGTTGGTGGACGGTGTATCCACCTTCGATGCATTGCTGGAAAGCATGGCAGCCGATCCCGCGAAGTACGCAAAACGCCGCAAGGCCGTGTTTGCCGTGCCAGCGGGTGACCCGAAGTCGAAAGGTGCCGGTGCTGCATCCAAAGACAACCCTCAACCCGTGAAAAAGGAAATCAAAACCATGGACACTCCCGTCCCTCTCACGCGTGCGTCTTTCGAGCAGGACCACGCAGCCATCTTCGCGCAAGTGCGCGCGGAGTTCTCCCAGCTTGGCGCCACGCAAGAGCGTGAACGCATCCAGGCCGTTCTGGCTGTTGGCGATGGCCTGCCCGGCCACGAAGAGCTGCTGACCGCTCTGGCCTATGACGGCAAGACGACTGCGGCCGAGGCTTCGGTCAAGGTTCTGGCTGCCGAAAAGGAAGCCCGTGCCGCCGCAGTGAGGGCCCACAGCGACGACGCACCCGCAGCCGTCCAAGGCGCGGCGGCTCCGACCGACAAGGGCGGCAAAACCAAAGAACAGCAGGTGGACGAAGCCAAGGCGCACGCAAAGGAAAACGGTATCACCCTGACCGCTGCTCTCAAAGACCTCGCCTACGCCAAGAAAGCGCGGCGACCCCACAACCCCTCAACTCCAGGAGAACTACATGAATTCCGGAAACATTTCCCTGCTCACGCTCACCGTCGCCGCTGCGGGTGTGCTGGCCGCTGGCCGCTTCGTCACCCAGGCAGGCGCCTATCCCACAGCCGGCGGCAAGGCATTCGGCGTGACCCGCAGCAAGGCCGACGCTGCTGGCGATCTGATGCCTGTTGATGTGGCTGGCACCACCATCGTGGAAACAGGCGCGGCCATCACCAAGGACGCCGACTTGATGGTTGACGCCACCGGCCGCGTTGTCCCGCTCACCGTTGGCAGCAAGTACGGCGTGGCGCGTTCCATGGACGCGGCTGCCGGCGCGGGTGAGTTCATCGAGGTCCTGCTGATGCCTGGCGCTGGCGCCGTTTCGCCGGCTTCCTGATCTTTTCCACACCCCCAACGGATAGCGAGCTACCAAAAACCGCCTGCCCGACCGGGTAGGTGAAACCTTTTAATTCGGAGATTTCCATGCAACAGAACCTTAACCAGACGCGCGTCATTGACCCGATTCTGACCGCCGTGGCACGCGGTTCCGGCTCCCCCAACGCCAAAGTCGCGAACGTCCTCTTCCCCATTGTTCCGGTCGGTGTTCGTGCCGGCACCATCCTGTCGTTTGGCCCGGATGGCTTCAAGCTGGTCAACAGCGCCCGCGCACCTGGCACGGCCACCAAGCGCGTCCAGTTCGGCTACGAGTCGGGCAAGTATTCGCTGGTGGACCACCGCCTTGAAGGCGAGGTGCCCATCGAGCATGCGGAAGAAGCCAACGCAGTACCGGGCATCGATCTCGGCGAGGGGGCCATCCGCGACGTGCAAAACATGATGGCAAACGAGCGCGAAAAGAAAGCCGCCGACCTCGCGCTCAATCCGGCCAACTACCCGACCGCCAACAAGGTGACGCTGCTCACCGACGACAAGTGGAGCGACCCGGACAGCGACCCTTTCACGGACATCAACGATGCCAAGGAAGTGATTCGCACCAAGATCGGCAAAAAGCCGAATGTGCTGGTGCCAGGCCCCAAGGTGCTGACAGCGCTGCGCAACCACCCCAAGATCCTGGACCGCATCAGCACGTCTACGGACCGCGCGCCGGCCACCCTGGACCAGCTGCAGCGGCTGCTGGAGATCCCGCTGATCGTCGAAGGCGAGGCCACTTACCACAACGGCACCGACTTTGTGGACATGTGGGGCAAGGATGCGCTGTTGGCATACACCATCCCGGCCAGCATGCAGCAGCGTGGTTCGCCGAATTTCGGATACACGTACCAGCTGCAGGACCGCCCGATTGTCGAAGAGCCTTACTTCGAAAAAAACACGCAGACCTGGTATTACCCGTTTGCGGACGCCTACGAGGTTGAACTCGTCGGCGCAACGGCGGGCTTCCTGTTCACCGGCGCGGCGGCTTGATCATGCGTTACCTCGTTGTACAGCCCATCAAGCACGGCGGCAAGCGGATCGAGCCCGGCAAAACTGTCGAGATGACAGAAGCCACGGCCGGTCCGCTGCTCGACAGCGGCGTTCTGCAACACGAACGCAGCAAGGCCTCCACCAAGGCGCCTGACCTCGACAAGAGCGGTGGAAAGAGCGG
>CBFGNA010000026.1:0-12186 GCA_965650045.1 uncultured Polaromonas sp. | reverse complement strand
CGGCACGGCCCAGACCGGCGCGATTTTGCCGCTGCTGGCCGAACGCCGGACCATTGCTTTCGGCCCCGTGACCGGCGCCTCGGGTTTTCGCAACAAGGTCAACCCCTACCTGTTCCACGTCCGCGCCAGTTATGCCAACGAAGCGCGGCGGATCATCTCCCAGCTCAAGCAAACCGGCATCACACGCATCGCCGTCTTCTACCAGGACGACGGCCTGGGCAAAACGCTGCAGGCAGAACTGCGGCAGGCGGCCGAGCAGGAAAAAATAGCCTTCGTGGCCGAGATCAAGGTCGGTGCCGAGCAACCCGACTTCAAGGCCGCCGCCGCCCAGACCGAAAAGGCGCAGCCGCAAGCCGTGATTGTCGGCACGGCAGGCACCACCTTCACCAACTACGTGAAGGCGGTTCAACACACCGCGATCAAGCCCGGCTTCTACGGTTTTTCCGTGGCCAGCCTCGACGTGATCAACCGCGAACTCAAGGAACAGGCGCGCGGCATCATCCTCACACAAATCATGCCGTCCCTGCGCAACACGACGATCCCCGTGGTGGCCGAATACCTCAAGCTGCTGCGCGAAAAGTCGCCGGGCGCAACGCCTTCGGCCTCCCAGTTTGAAGGCTTTGTGCATGCCAGGCTGCTGGTGGAAGGCCTGCGCCGAACCGGCCGCCAGCTCAGCACGGAAGCCTTCATCAAGGCCATGGAAAGCGCCGGCGAAATCAGCTTCGGCCGCTTTGTGGCGAAGTATTCGCCGCAGTCGCACAACGGCTCGTCCTATGTCGAGATGGCCATTGTGGACAACGAAGGCCAGCTTCGTTACTGAGCGCCGGCGGCCCCTGCTGCCTCTCACAGACACGGCCTCCCCCAGGGTCTGGACGGCCAAACTAGGGCCTGAGCCCTAAAATGCTGCACCGCAACAAAAATTGCTTGCAATCGTTCGGGTAATCCCTATACTTGAGTTATGTTGCAGTGCAGCAATCGACAAAAAGCAAGCCAGCAGATTGTCCAGCAGCGCAACTAGTTGAAATCATTCACCACCTATATTGGAGATTTAAATATGTTGACCGCTGAACAAATCATGGCCTCCCACAAAGCCAACGTCGAAACCCTGTTTGGCCTGACCAGCAAGGCTTTCGAAGGCGTCGAAAAACTCGTCGAACTCAATGTCCAGGCGTCGAAAGCCGCACTGGCCGAGTCCGCCAACCACACCCAGTCGCTGATGGGCGTCAAGGACGCACAGGAGCTGCTGGCCCTGCAAGCCGGCCTGTTCCAGCCGCTGGCTGAAAAGACCGCTGCTTACAGCCGCCATCTGTATGACATCGCCACCGCCACCGGTGCCGAAGTCGGCAAGTCCCTCGAAGGCCAGGCTGCCGAAGCCCAGGCCAAGTTCATGGGCCTGGTGGACAGCGCCGCCAAAAATGCACCCGCCGGTTCCGAAACCGCCGTCGCCGTGATGAAAAGCGCCGTGGCTGCTGCCAACAACGCCGTCGAATCCATGCAAAAAGCCGTCAAACAAGCCACCGACATGGCTGAAGCCAACTTCACGGCCGCGACCAACACTGCGGTGAACGCTTCCAAAACGGCTGCCAAAAAGCGCTGATTTTTCCGGGGCTTGAATTCGCCGGCGGCAACGCCAGTTGATTCCCATCGGGGCAAGCCCCCCGCGAGTTGTCTCCTCGGGTCCTTCCAGAAATCCAGTTTCACGGACCCCTTCAAAGCCTGATCGCAAGATCAGGCTTTTTTTTGATCTTTTCAGGCTCCAGCCCTTGTCCCGCGGGCGTGAGCAGCTATCAAAAAAGGAGTGTCAGCGGTTTTGCATGAGCTTGAGCCTGGCCCGCAGCGCCGGCAACGCCGCCTGCATGGCCGCGCGCCCGGCATCGATGGCGCGCTGGCGCGCCGAAAAGTCCGCGCTGCGCAAGCCGGCCTGCGAAGGTTGCACCAGCACATCGGCGTCCTTCAGTTCGTACTGGTTGATGCTTTTGCCCATGATGGCAAAGGTCTGCAGCAGGATCTGCAGCGTGCCCTCGGCCGGGTTGGCTTCCGGTGGTGCGGAAATGTTCACGGCGATCACGAGTTCAGCGCCCATCTGCCGCGCAAACCGCACCGGCACCGGCGAGACCAGCCCACCATCCACATATTCGCGCCCGTTGATCTTCACCGGCACAAACACCGCAGGCACCGCGCTGGAGGCGCGCACCGCCGTGCCGGTGTCGCCGCGCTGGAACAACACGGCCTCCCCGCTCTGCAGGTCGGTGGCCACAATACCGAGCGGAATGGCCATGTCTTCCATCAAGCGCCCCGCCACCAGGCTGTTCACGTAACGCGCCAGCGCTTCGCCCCGAAACATGCCGCGGCCAAAAATCGGCAGCATCCAGTCGGTGATGGCAACCTCTTCCATATTGAGTGCGGTCTGCTGCAACTGGGCGCTGGTCTTGCCGCTCGCATACAGCGCGGCCACCAGGCTGCCGGCCGAGGTGCCGACCACCAGCGAAGGTTTGAAGCCGGCTTCCTCCAGCGCGGCAATGACGCCCACGTGGGCAAAACCGCGCGCCGCACCCCCGCCCAGCGCCAGCCCGATCTTCACGGGGCGACCCGGCGCTGCAACCGCCGGCTCGACGGCCGGCGGCGCCACGGGTGTGGCGCAGGCCGCCAGCAGCAGCGCGCCTGCAAGGACGAGCCAGCGGCCGGCGGCAAGCCGCCCAGGGCGCTGGTTGATGAAGTCGGGTTCTGTGGAGGGTTGGCTGGCTGGCATGCAGGTTCCGTGGCAGGGGGCGGGTGGAGGTGCGCCCGGGGAGCCCGCATTTTGCCTGCCGCCCCGGGGCGCCGGGCCAGCGGCTTTTTTGTGCCCGATAATCCGGGTTGACGTTGACGTTCACGTCAACCAGAGTTCGTCTTCCTCTCCACCCCTCTCCTCCCCCATTTCAAAGCAAAGGACATCTCATGGACATCGCAGGCAAAGTATTCATCGTCACCGGCGGCGCATCAGGTCTGGGCGAAGGCACGGCGCGCATGCTGGCGGCCCAAGGCGGCAAGGTCGTGATCGCCGACATGCAGGTTGACAAGGGCGAGGCGATTGCCAAAGAAATCGGCGGCGCCTTCGTGAAGTGCGACGTGAGCCAGGAAGCCGATGGCCAGGCAGTCGTCGCCAAAGCGGTCTCGATGGGCAAACTCATGGGCCTGGTCAACTGCGCCGGCATCGCCCCCGCAGAAAAAACCGTGGGCAAAAACGGCGCGCACAACTTCGCGGTGTTCAGCAAGACCATCACCGTCAACCTGATCGGCAGCTTCAACATGATCCGCCTGGCCGCCGAAGCCATGTGCAAAAACGAGCCCGAAGCCACCGGCGAGCGCGGCGTGATGATTTCCACCGCTTCGGTCGCGGCCTACGACGGCCAGATCGGCCAGGCCGCCTACAGCGCGTCCAAGGGCGGCGTGGTCGGCATGACGCTGCCGATTGCCCGCGACCTGGCGCGCAACGGCATCCGCAACATGACGATTGCGCCCGGCATTTTCGGCACACCCATGATGTTCGGCATGCCCAAAGAAGTGCAGGATTCGCTGGCCGCCTCCGTGCCCTTCCCCAGCCGCCTGGGCACGCCGCAGGATTACGCCAAGCTGGCGCAGCACATTTTTGAAAACGACATGCTCAACGGCGAGGTGATCCGCCTGGACGGCGCGATCCGCCTGGCGCCGCGCTGAAAGCGCTGCTGGCGGCGCCGGCATCGCTCTCTTTTTGATAGCTGCTTGCGCCCGCCCGACGGGGGCTACAGGCATAAAACGCTTGTAAGAACCAGTGGTCACACGCCGACCGGAGATGGCATGAAACGCCTGCTGACTTCCTTCACGCTGGCCGCGCTGCTGGCGGCCTGCACCAGCACCGCGCCGCCCAGCCCGGGCAACGCGGCGCCGGCGCAACCCGAAGGC
The DNA here is from genome assembly GCA_965650045.1 of uncultured Polaromonas sp. Classification (GTDB taxonomy): domain Bacteria; phylum Pseudomonadota; class Gammaproteobacteria; order Burkholderiales; family Burkholderiaceae_C; genus Polaromonas. The sequence goes on along the minus strand of CBFGNA010000026.1, from coordinate 8,265 downwards.
GCGTCCGGCTACACCGCCAAACCCGGCTGGGCGACCACCCGCTACGCCGTCGCCGCGGCCAATCCGCTGGCCACCCGCGCGGGCGACCAGATCCTGCGAGCCGGCGGCTCGGCCGTGGACGCCGCGATTGCCGTGCAAATGGTGCTGGCGCTGGTCGAGCCGCAGTCCAGCGGTATCGCCGGCGGGGCTTTTCTGCTGCATTACAACGGCCAGACGGTTGAAGCCTTCGATGGCCGCGAGACCGCACCCGCGGCCGCCAACGAGCGGCTGTTTCTCGGCCCCGATGGCAAACCCATGGCATTTCACGAGGCCGTGGTCGGCGGGCGATCCGTCGGCTCACCCGGTGCGGTGCGCATGCTGGAGATGGCGCACAGGCAGTACGGCAAGCTGCCCTGGGCGCAATTGTTCCAGCCGGCCATCCGTCTCTCGGAGGACGGCTTCCCCGTCAGCCGGCGCCTGCACGCCCTGCTGCTGCCGGAAGTGGACCTGAAGAAGGATCCGGTCGCCCTCGCCTACTTCTACGACGCCACCGGCCAGCCCTGGCCGGTCGGCCACCTGCTTAAAAATCCCGAGCTGGCGGCGGTGCTTCGGCAGATCGCCGCCGACGGCTCCAAAGCGCTGCTGGAAGGCGAGGTGGCGCAGGCCATCGTCAACAAGGTGCAGCAACACCCGACCAATCCCGGCCAGCTGAGCCTGGCCGACCTGGCCGGCTACCAGGCCAAAAAGCGCGAGCCGCTGTGCCACGACCATTCAGCGGCCGGCAAGGCCTACCGCATCTGCGGCATGCCGCCACCGAGTTCGGGCGCCCTCGCCATCGGCCAGATCCTGGGCATGCTGGCCAACACGCCAGCCCACAGCCTGCCGCCCACCCGCACCCCGGTGGACACCGGCATCCGCTGCGTGATGGCGCCCTGCCCCAGCACGCGGGACGAGGTGCTTCCCGGCGCCGACTGGCTGCACCTCTACACCGAAGCCTCGCGCCTGGCGTATGCCGACCGTGCGCAGTACGTGGCCGACCCGGACTTCGTGCCGCCGCCGGCCGGCAGCTGGCAAAGCCTGCTGGCGCCCGCCTACCTGGCCAGCCGCGCGCAACTGATCGGCCCGCACAGCATGAAGACCGCCCCTGCGGGCCAACCACCGGGGAGCACCCGCATCAGCCAGGCGCCCATGCCCGATCAGCCCGAACATGGCACCTCGCACATTTCCATCATCGACCGCTGGGGCAACGCCGTTGCGATGACCACAACCATCGAGGACGCCTGGGGCGCCCGGCAAATGGTCAACCGCGGCAAGGGCCTGGCCGGCGGCTTTTTGCTGAACAACGAGTTGACCGACTTCAGCTTCGCGCCCAGCGATGCCTCGGGTGCGCCAATTGCCAACCGCGTGCAGGGCGGCAAACGCCCGCGCTCGTCGATGGCGCCGACACTGGTGTTCGACAAGGCCACGAAGCAGCTGGTGATGACCACCGGCAGCCCCGGCGGCGCCGTCATCATCCACTTCACCACCAAAACGCTGTATGGCGTGTTGAATTGGGGCCTGGACATCCAGCAGGCCATCAACCTGCCCAACTTCGCTTCGCTGGGCGGGCCGGTCCTGCTGGAAGCGGGGCGCTTTCCGGCCAGCACCGCAGAGGCCCTGCGCGCACGCGGCCACGAGGTGCGTGAACTGGCCCTGCCCAGCGGCCTGCAAGGCATACAGCGCACCGCCACCGGCTGGTTCGGCGGTGCCGACCCGCGCCGCGAAGGCATCGTGATGGGCCAGTAGCCGGCGGGTGATTGCGGTTTGTGCGAACATCGTTTGATCCGTCACTCGCCGCACCTGTCTTTTGTTTTCCTGGAGCCTGAACATGCCGAACATCTTCAACAAACACGGGTTCACCGCCGGCGCACTGTGCCTGCTGGCCGCCGTCGCCGCACCGGCCCATGCCGGCAAGACGCTGGACGCGATCAAGGCGCGGGGCCAGCTGGTCTGCGGGGTCAGCAGCGGCGTGGCCGGTTTCTCGCAGGCCGACAGCGCCGGCAAGTGGTCGGGCCTGGACGTCGATGTCTGCCGCGCGATTGCCGCCAGCGTGCTGGGCGATGCCAACAAGGTCAAGTGGGTGCCGCTGGTGTCGCAACAGCGTTTTGCCGCCCTGCAGTCGGGTGAGGTGGACATCCTGTCGCGCAACACCAGCTGGACGCTGACCCGCGATGCTTCGCTGGGCCTGGTCTTCACCGGCGTCACTTATTACGACGGCCAGGGCTTCATGGTGCCGGCCAAGGGCAAGGTCAAAAGCGCCAAACAGCTCAAGGGTGCCACCGTCTGCGTGCAGTCCGGCACCACGACCGAAAAAAACCTCAGCGAGTTTTCGCGCATCAACAAGCTGGGCATCAAGCCGGTGGTGTTTGAAAAATTCGACGCCGCCAATGCCGCCTATTTCTCCGGCCGCTGCCAGGCCTACACCACCGACGCTTCAGGCCTCGCTTCGATCCGCAACAAGGAGGCCAAGACCCCGGCCGAACACACGGTGCTGCCGGAGCTGATCTCGAAAGAACCCTTGAGCCCTGCGATCCGCCGCGGCGATGACGAGTTTTTTGCGATTGCCAAATGGGTGGTGTTTGGCCTGATCGAGGCCGAGGAATACGGCGTGACCCAGGCCAATGTCGATGCGCTGCAAAAAGACAGCAAGGACCCGAACATCGGGCGCCTGCTGGGCAGCACTGAAGACACCGGCAAGCTGCTGGGCCTGGACAAGGACTGGCTGGCGCGCGCGATCAAGGCCACCGGCAACTACGGCGAAATTTTCGAGCGCAACGTCGGCCCGAAAAGCCCGCTGGGCCTGCCGCGCGGCAGCAACAATCTCTGGTCCAAAGGCGGCCTGATGTACGCGCCGCCGGTGCGTTGATCCTGCGCGGATGGCCTCGCCCGACGCACCCCTGATCCCGCCCCGCCCGCCTGCCCGGCGGGCTTTTTCGTGGCGCGGCCGCCAGGCGCGCGGTGCGGTTTACCAGGTGCTTGCGGTGCTGCTCATCGCGCTGCTGGCCTGGCTGCTGGTCAGCAACACACTGACCAACATGCAACTGCGCGGTATCCAGAGCGGTTTCGGTTTTCTGGCGGATCCGGCCGGCTTCGACATCGGCGAAAGCTGGTTCGGCTACGACGCCACCCGCGCCTACTGGCAGGCGTTTGCAGTCGGCATCGTCAACACCCTGCGGGTCGCGCTGATCGGCTGCCTGCTGGCCACCGTGCTCGGCACCTTGCTCGGCGTGGCGCGTTTCTCGCGCAATGCGCTGCTGCGCGGCCTGAGCTACGGGTATGTCGAGCTGTTTCGCAACATCCCGCTGCTGCTGCAGTTGCTGATGTGGTACCTGCTGTTCATCGAGTACCTGCCGCCGCCGGACGCGGCGCTGAGTGTGGGCGACACGTTTTTCCTGAGCAAAAACGGTGTGGCGTTTCCGTGGTGGGTGGCTGTGGATGGCCACTGGCTGTTTCAGTGGCCAGTGCGGGGCGATTTCCAGGTCGAGGGCGGCGCCAGCCTGAGCCCCGAATTCATGGCGGTGCTGCTGGGCCTGGTGCTTTACACCGCCGCCTTCATTGCGGAGGTGGTGCGCGCCGGCATCGCCTCGGTGCCGGCCGGCCAGCGTGAAGCCGGCGCCTCCATCGGTCTGTCGCGCGGCCGCACGCTGCGGCTGATCGTGCTGCCGCAGGCGCTGCGCCTGATCATCCCGCCGCTGACCAACCAGTACCTCAACCTCACCAAAAATTCCTCGCTGGCGGTCGCCGTGGGTTACCCCGAGCTGGTGTCGATTGCCAACACCTCGATGAACCAGTCCGGCCGCGCGGTCGAATGTATCGCCATCATCATGGCGGTTTACCTCACGCTGTCGCTGCTGACCTCGGCGCTGATGAACGCCTTCAACCGCCGCTCGGCGATCCGGGAGCGCTGAGCATGGCAGCAACGTTTCAACCGATTCCGCCCCGGCCCGCGCCACGGCACACCGTGGGCGCCATGGCGCGCCTGCGCCTGAATTTTTTCTCCAGCCTGCCCAATACCCTGATCACGGTGCTGCTGCTGGCTGCGGCGGCCTGGCTGCTGATCCAGGGCCTGGACTGGGGCGTGGTGCACGCTGTGTTTGCCGCCGATGCCGACCGCTGCCAGGCCGCACGTGGCATCGGTGCCTGCTGGGGTGTCATCAACGAAAAAGCCCGCTTCATTCTGCTGGGCCGCTACCCGCAGGAAGCGCTGTGGCGGCCGGTGCTGGCCAGCTTCGCGCTGATGGCGCCGGTGTTCGCCAGCTGCAGCAGCCGCTTCTGGCGCCCATCGCTGGCGCTGATCTGGGTCGCCGGGCTGGCGCTGTTTTTTGTGCTGATGGGCGGCGGCGTGGCCGGCCTCAGCAAGGTACCCACCGACCTGTGGGGCGGCCTGCCGCTGACCCTGATGCTGACGGTGCTGTCCATGGTGCTGGCCTTTCCGCTGGCGGTGCTGGTCGCGCTGGGCCGGCGCTCGGAGATGCCGGCGATACGCGCCTTGTGCCTGGCCTATATCGAGCTGGTGCGTGGCGTGCCGCTGATCTCGGTGCTGTTCATGGCGTCCTTCATGTTTCCGCTGTTTTTGCCGGTCGGCAAAACGCCCGATGTGCTGATCCGCGTGGTCGTCGGCATCACGCTGTTCGCCGCGGCCTACATGGCCGAGATCATCCGCGGCGGCCTGCAGACGGTCGGACGCGGCCAGATGGAAGCCGCCGCCAGCATGGGCCTGGGCTACTGGCAGGCGCAGCGCAAGATCATCCTGCCGCAGGCGCTGGCCGCGGTCGTGCCCAGCATCGTGAACAACTTCATCTCGCTGTTCAAGGACACCTCGCTGGTCACCATCGTTTCGCTGTACGAACTGACGGGCGCCCTGTCGCTCGCGCTCGGCTCGGACCCGGACTGGCGGCCGTTCAAGATCGAGGCCTACCTCTTCATCGCCGCCATCTACTTCGCGTTTTGTTATGCGATGTCGCGCTACAGCCTGCGGCTGGAAACGCGGCTGGCGCACTCGCGCCCCGGCAAGGACACCGCCCATGACTGAACCCATCATCCGCTTCGACCAGGTCAACAAATGGTTTGGCGACTTCCATGTGCTGCGCGACATTGATTTGTCGGTGCAGGCCGGCGAACGCCTGGTGATTTGCGGGCCCTCGGGCTCGGGCAAGTCCACGCTGATCCGCTGCATCAATGCGCTGGAGGATTACCAGGAAGGCCGGCTCACCGTCGCCGGCACCCTGCTGGGCGATGACCTGAAGGCGGTCGAGGCGGTGCGCCGCGAGGTCGGCATGGTGTTCCAGCAGTTCAACCTGTTCCCGCACCTGACCGTGCTGGAGAACCTGACGCTGGCGCCGGTCCAGGTCGCGGGGCTGTCCAAACAAGAAGCGGCCGAACGCGCGATGGCGCAGCTCGAACGCGTGCGCATTGCCGAACAGGCGCACAAATACCCACTGCAACTGGCGGGCGGGCAGCAGCAGCGTGTGGCGATTGCGCGCTCGCTCTGCATGCGGCCGAAAATCATGCTGTTCGACGAACCGACCTCGGCGCTGGACCCGGAGATGATCAAGGAAGTGCTGGACGTCATCATCAGCCTGGCCGATCAGGGCATGACCCTGCTGTGCGTCACGCACGAGATGGGTTTTGCACGCGCCGCGGCCAACCGTGTGGTGTTCATGGACGAGGGCCAGATCGTGGAGCAGGGCTCACCGCAGGCCTTTTTCGACGCACCGCAGACCGAACGCGGCCGGGACTTTCTGTCGAAAATCCTCGGGCACTGAGCCGATTTTTCAAGCCAAAAAGACCTGCAGCCCCCACCCGTCAAGCGCCAGCAGCTATCAATCCGATAGCGTCCCGCCGCCGCCAGCGTCAGCCACCCGCAGCGGATTCACCGGCGGCGGCTCGGCGGGCCGGTCGATGCGTTCGTACTCCGAGATCACCTGGGCGCCCAGCAGCAGCAGGGTCGCAGCGATCTCCAGGCTCAGCAGCACCACGATGGCGGTGGTCAGGGAGCCGTACACCACGCTGACCTGCGACAGCGTGCTGAAGTACCAGACCAGCAGGTGCCGTGTGATTTCCCACAGCAGCGCCGCTGTCGCGCCGCCCAGCAAGGCATGCCGCCACGACAGCTTGCCGACCGGCATCACCATGTACACCGAGGTCAGCAGGAAGACCTCGCCCGCCAGCCCCAGCAGGTACAGCAGCAGGCCCGACACGCCGCTGAGCGACCATTCACGGCCGAGCACATCGACGGTCTCCTCGCCCATGGCGCGCAGGCCGCCGGACGCCAGCGTGACCACCAGCAGCCCGGCGCCCAGGCTGACGATGTAGCAATACGGCAGCAAGGCCGAGACGATGAAACGCCGGCGCCGCACCGCAATGCGGTGCAAAAAAATCACCGACATGGCGTTTTCCAGCACCGTGAAGGCCAGCGAGCTGAAAAACAGCATGGTGACCAGCAACACCCAGCCGATGACATCGCGGTGTTGCAAAAAGGTGGCCAGTTCGTCCACCACCGCATGCGACTGCGCCGGCATCAGCCATTCGAGGTAACGCCCCAGGGTCTGCAGCAGTTCGGCCTGTTCGATCACATGCGACAGCGCGATCACTGCGAGGATCAGCAGCGGAACAATCGACAGCAGCGCGTAATAGGCCACAGCGCCGGCCAGCAGCAGGCCCTGGTTGGCACGAAACCCCTGGAGGACCCGCCAGGCAAAGGCCGCGGGGTTGGCCAGCACATGGGCGGCCTGGTGGCTGAGGATTTGCATCAAACCATGGTAGCCGCAGAAGGCGGGGCTTGGCGTCAGCGCCGGCCGGGTCCGGGGGTCGGGAAGGCACAATACAGCCGTGGCCATTCCCTCATCATTCATCCAGGAGCTGCTCGCGCGGGCCGATATCGTCGATATCGTCGGGCGCCACGTGCAGCTCAAAAAGGGCGGCGCCAATTTCATGGGGCTGTGCCCCTTCCACGGGGAAAAATCCCCCTCCTTCTCGGTCAGCCCGTCCAAGCAGTTCTACCACTGCTTCGGCTGCGGCGTCAGCGGCGACGCCATCAAGTTCATGACCGAATACGGCGGCATGACCTTCATCGAAGCGGTGAAAGACCTGGCGCAGCAATACGGCCTGCAGGTGCCCGAGGACGATGTCTCGCCGCAGGAGCGCGCCCGCGCCGCCCAGGCGCGTGAACAGCAGGCCACCCTGACCGGCGTGCTCGAAAAAGCCGGCGTCGCCTACATCAAGCACCTGCGCAGCGCGCCGCGCGCCATCGACTACCTCAAGGGCCGCGGCCTGTCGGGCGAGATCGCAAAGACCTTTGGCCTCGGCTACGCGCCCGAGGGCTGGCGCGCGCTGGCCAGCGTCTTCCCCGACTACAACGATCCGCTGCTGGTTGAAAGCGGCCTGGTCATCACCGGCGAGGCGGGTGAGGAAAATTCGCAGGGCGAGGCCAAGCGTTACGACCGCTTTCGCGACCGCATCATGTTCCCTATCCGCAACGTCAAGGGCGAATGCATCGGTTTTGGCGGGCGTGTGCTGGGCGACGAAAAGCCCAAGTACCTGAACTCGCCGGAAACCCCGGTGTTCAGCAAGGGTCGCGAACTCTATGGCCTGTTCGAGGCGCGCGCCGCGCTGCGTGAACACGGCTATGCGCTGGTCACCGAGGGTTACATGGATGTGGTGGCGCTGGCCCAGCTGGGTTTTGCCAACGCCGTCGCCACGCTGGGCACGGCCTGCACCACCGACCACGTGCAAAAGCTGTTCCGTTTCACCGACGCCGTGGTGTTCAGCTTCGACGGCGACGGCGCCGGCCGCCGCGCCGCACGCAAGGCGCTGGACGCCGCCCTGCCCTTTGCCACCGACGTGCGCAGCGTCAAGTTCCTCTTCCTGCCCGAGGAACATGACCCCGACAGCTTTATCCGCGCCAACGGCCAGGACGGTTTTGCCGCCGCCGTGGCCAAGGCTGTGCCGCTGAGCAAGTTCATGCTCGAAGCCGCGGCCGAAGGCTGCGAGCTGGACACGGCCGAAGGCCGGGCCCACATGGCCAGCAATGCGCGTCCGCTCTGGAACGCCCTGCCCGACGGGACGCTCAAGCGCCAGCTGCTGGCCGAGATCGCCGACCAGGTGCTGATCGACAGCCGCGAACTGCTGCAGATCTGGCAGCCTGCGACCGCCCGGGACTATAAAAACAATAGCACCTCGCGCCCGCCCGGCAAGGGCCAGCGGCCTAAAACACCTGAAATGTCGGGCAGCGCCCCGTCTTTTGAG
>CBFGNA010000025.1:0-12262 GCA_965650045.1 uncultured Polaromonas sp. | reverse complement strand
CGCCTTCAAACTCCTGGCTCAGCGCCATGGTCTTGATGGCGACCACCCGGCCGATCTTCGGGTCCTTGCCCAGATAAACCACGCCCATCGCGCCTTTGCCCAGTTCCTTTTCAACCTGATAGCGACCCAGCATGGGTTTTTCAACACCGCCACCGTCGAGCAGCAGCGTCCCGCCCGGGTGGGCTCCGCCGCCGCCAAGAATCACGGTCTCCGACAGGTTTTTGGCACGATTGAGTTTGGCCTGCAGATCCTTGTGGTTCTTGTTGTAGGCGGCCATGTATTCATAAACAGCCTGTGCCTTGTTGAACTGGCGCTTGCGTTCAAAATCGAGCGCCAGATTGTTCAGGTTGTCCATCAGCGCATCGGTAAACGGCACGCGGCGGAAGCGGTCAAATGCCATGTCGAGCTGGCCCTGCCCCTGCAAGGCCAGGCCCATCATCCGGCTGGTCTCGGCAGACTCTTCATCTGAGCGCATCTTGCCCGCTTCAGTCATCAGGAAGCGCTTGGTCGTCAAGGCCAGATGCCCAATCAGCAGCAACGCGGCAGGAAATACCAGCTTCAGCCAGGTTGCCGATGCCGACAAGAGGCTGAACTCGGCAATCAGCAGCAAGACGAAAAGGCCCAGCGTCACCAGGGCCGCCTTGCCCGCGGACAAGCGCGGCAGCCCCGCGATCAGGTAGGCGGCAACCAGCAGCAGCACGGCCAGCGTGGCCCAGGTCCCCCAGATCGGCTGGACAATGAAATGCTCGTTCAAGATGCTTGATGTGATGTGGGCGATGGTTTCGGCCGGTGACAGGCCGGGCCCCGCAGGCGTCGGGAATTGCGTGCCCACCCCCGCTGCGGTCGCGCCAATAATCACGATCTTGTCGGTGTATTTGGTGGCAGGGATCTTCCCCGTCAACACATCGTAAAAGGAATCCACCGCAAAGGCGGGACGTCCATCACGCCCTTTGTAGAACTGCGGCAGCATCAGCGCGGCCTCGTCCGTGCCTATCTTCAACTTGCCGATCTGCACCGACTCCCCGTTGTTGAGGCGGATATCGCCCGCCTCCAGGTTCAGGCTCTTCATGGCGGTCAGCAAACTCATGGACGGTACGGCCTGACCGGCGTAATTGACCAGCAAAGGCTCCTGACGCACGGCCCCATCCACATCCTGAAGCTGGTTCAGGTGGGCGATACCCGCCGCGCTGTTGCCGACGATGGCAATGGGCTGCTGCCCACTGATCGCCGGCAAGGAAAAATTGCCACGATCTGGCACCGCAGTTTTGAGCGCATAGTCAGGCAAGGGGTCGAGCCGCCCCTGCGGCTCTCCGAGGACAAACACCGACGGCGTCAACACATTGCCGGCCCTGGCCATGCTCGCCCCCAGCCTGGCGTCGGTATCCAGCGCCGTTTCTGCCTCGGCAATGACTTTGCCGAGTTCCTCTGACAGTCCGCCCGGCGCAGCCGCCGGGTCTGCCGGTGCTCCCAGCAAGTCTTTCATCTTGCGGATGAAGACAAGGCCACGGTCGGTCTGCGGTTCGAAAAAGAAAACGGTGTGTGCGATGGTCCTGGCTTTGGCTGCGGCCAGTTTGTCGATCAGCTGTGCGTGAATATCACGCGGCCAGGGCCAGCGGCCGATGTTGGCAATGCTCTGGTCATCGATGGCGATGATGGCAATGCGATCCGAAGGCTGGCGCGAGGTGCTGGTGCTGGCAAAGTCGTAGTAGCGGCGCTCCAGCGTGCCAAAAAGGTCGGTCGCGCCATGCAGAACAAGGACGGCCAGCACAACCAGGACGCCAACAAACCAGTCCGCCCGCCAGAATTGCCTGCGCCTATTTGATGATGTGGCCACTTCCCGCCCTTTGTCCTGATTCGCTCTTCATACCCGCTCGCACCGATTTGGTCGCGCTACCAGCCCACCGGCCCCGTTACATAGCGGTTACAAATCCCCCGTCTGCGGACGTTAACAGAGGCCATGAACCCGGACAAGGGACTTTTGCACAGGCGCTTGCCCATTTGTTGTTATTAAGTAGTAAAGGCAAAGCAGCCCCGGACAACAAAAAACCCGGGGCTTCCCCCGGGTTCGCAATGGCCGATCAAGGCGGCTGAGGTGCCCGGGACTCGCCCCGGGGGTTCAGGCCTCTTCGGCCGGGCCCTGGTTCCGCTTTTGAAGATAGGTGCCGAGTGCCACCACCAGAATGGCTCCCGCAATACCGCCCATGGTCACCATTTGCTCACTCATGGCGCCAAAACGCGCAGTGACCGCCGGGTCGGTGAGCAGCATCTCGCCGGCCAGAAAGCCCAGCAAGGCGGCACCAATGGTGATGATGATGGGAAAGCGCTCCATGACCTTGGTCAGCAAGGTCGCGCCAAACACAATCAGCGGGATGCTGACCAGCAGGCCGAGGATCAGCAGGGGCAGGTTGCCCTTGGCCGCTGCGGCCACCGCCAGCACGTTGTCCAGGCTCATGACCAGATCGGCCAGCAGGATGGTTCGGATCGCCGCCGCCATGCCGCTGATCTCCTTGCCGTGATCGTCCCCCTCGTCTTCACCTTTGAGCAGGTCCACGCCGATATAGACCAGCAACACGGCACCGACCACTTTCAGGTAGGGCAGGGTCAGCAACTGGATGGCGACAATCGTCAGGATGATGCGCATGATGATCGCAGCGGCACTCCCCCAGAAAATCGCCTTGTTGCGCTGACGCGGCTCAAGCGTTCTGGCCGCCATGGCGATCACCACGGCGTTATCGCCGGACAGCACGATGTTGGCGATCATGATGGAGCCAAAAGCGCTCCAGAAGAGGGGAGACGTGAAGTCGAGTCCGAAAAACATGGCAGCTCCTGTTATGAATTAAAAAAAGCGCCGGAAAGCGCTTTTTTGTTTTTGGAGAGTCTAAGCCGCAACGTGGCGGCGAGGATCGGTATTACTGCTTACGCGCTTGACCGGGGTCAATTTTTCGCGAAACGCAGGGTCATGCCACTCCGGATCTCAGAGCAGCGCCTTGAGCAGTTTGGCCATTTCGGAAGGGTCACGCGTCACCGTGAAGCCGCAGGCTTCCATGATCTCAAGCTTGGCGTCAGCCGTGTCGGCACCGCCGGAAATCAGCGCACCGGCGTGGCCCATGCGTTTGCCAGCCGGTGCGGTCACGCCGGCGATGAAGCCGACGATGGGCTTTTTCATGTTGGCCTTGCACCACTGCGCCGCTTCGGCTTCGTCGGGTCCGCCGATCTCACCGATCATGATGACGGCATCCGTGTCCGGATCGTCGTTGAACGCTTTCATCACGTCGATGTGCTTGAGTCCGTTGATCGGGTCGCCACCAATGCCGACGGCGCTGGACTGCCCCAGGCCGATTTCGGTCAACTGCGCCACCGCTTCATAGGTCAGCGTACCGGAACGGCTGACCACGCCGATGCGGCCCTTGCGGTGGATGTGGCCGGGCATGATGCCAATCTTGATTTCGTCGGGCGTGATCAGGCCGGGGCAATTGGGGCCCAGCAGCAGGGTTTTCTTGCCGCCGGCGGCTTCCTTGGCCTTCATGCGGTTGCGCACTTCCAGCATGTCGCGCACCGGGATGCCTTCGGTGATGCAGATCGCCATGTCGAGGTTGGCCTCGACAGCTTCCCAGATCGCGGCGGCGGCGCCGGCGGGCGGCACATAAATCACCGACACCGTGGCGCCGGTGGCCTTGGCGGCCTCGGTCACGTTGGCATAAATCGGGATGCCTTCGAAGTCTTCGCCGGCCTTTTTCGGGTTCACGCCGGCGACGAAACATTCCTTGCCGTTCGCGTAGTCGCGGCACATGCGGGTGTGGAACTGTCCGGTCTTGCCGGTGATGCCCTGCGTGATGACTTTGGTGTTTTTGTTGATGTAGATCGACATGGTGGTTCTCCTGGCTTACTTGACCGCGGCCACGATTTTTGTCGCAGCTTCAGCCATGGTGTCTGCGGCAATGATGGGCAGACCGGAGTCCGCCAGCATTTTCTTGCCCAGGTCTTCATTGGTGCCCTTCATGCGCACCACCAGCGGAACCGACAGGTTCACCACCTTGCAGGCGGTGATCACACCGTCGGCAATCGTGTCGCACTTCATGATGCCGCCGAAGATGTTGACCAGGATGCCTTTGACATCCGGGTTCTTCAGCATGATCTTGAAGGCTTCAGTGACTTTCTCGGCCGTCGCGCCGCCGCCCACGTCCAGGAAGTTGGCCGGCTCGCCGCCGAACAGCTTGATGGTGTCCATGGTCGCCATCGCCAGCCCGGCGCCGTTGACCAGGCAGCCGATGTTGCCGTCCAGGGAGATGTAGGCGAGGTCGAACTTGGAAGCTTCGACTTCGGCCGGGTCTTCTTCGTCCAGATCGCGCAGAGCCACGATTTCGGGGTGGCGGAACAGCGCGTTCGAGTCAAAGTTGAACTTGGCATCGAGCGCCATGAGTTTGTTCTTGCTGTCGCGGTTCAGCGGATTGATTTCCACCAGCGAGGCGTCGGTGTCCATGTAGCACTTGTAGAGCTTCTGGAAGATCTCGACAGCCTGGGCGGTCGATTCGGCCGGCAGGCCGATGCCGCTGGCGATCTTTTTGGCCTGCTCTTCGCCGAGGCCCGTCAGCGGATCGATGAATTCGGTGATGATTTTTTCGGGCGTGGAATGGGCCACTTCCTCGATGTCCATGCCGCCTTCGCTTGATGCGATGAAGGCGACCTTCTGGGTGCCGCGGTCAGTGACCAGCGACACATAGTATTCCTTGTTGATGTCGGCGCCGTCTTCGATGTAGAGGCGGCGAACCTTCTGGCCTTCGGGGCCAGTCTGGTGCGTCTTGAGCTGCATGCCGAGGATTTCGCCAGCGATGCGTTTGACGTCTTCAATCGTTTTGGCAACTTTCACGCCACCGCCCTTGCCGCGTCCGCCGGCATGGATCTGGGCCTTGACCACCCAGACCGGGCCGCCCAGCTTCTGGGCGGCTTCAACAGCTTCCTGCACCGTGAAGGCCGGTATGCCACGTGGCGTGGGGACACCAAAGTTGCGCAAGATTTCCTTGCCTTGGTATTCGTGAATTTTCATGAAAATTACTTCCAGGAGTCGGTAAAAAAAGGGACGTTCGCGGGGTTGATGTTGATCTGCCACAGTCCGCAGAATTCACCAAAATGTAACGCCTTCGATCACTGCAGGCAGCAGCGCAGAACTGTATCATGTTGCGATGCACAATTCTTGTGCGCGCCTGACGGGCGATTTGCACGTATTTTTGACAGGAAGAAAGCCACATGGCCAAGGTCTTTATCGACGGCGAAGCGGGAACCACGGGTCTGCAGATCCGGGAGCGCCTGCAAGCCATGCCCGCCATCGAACTGGTCAGCATCGCGCCCGAGCTGCGCAAGGATGCGGCAGCCAAGCGCGCCTTGATGGGCACGGTGGATCTGGTGGTGCTCTGCCTGCACGACGACGCGGCGCGCGAGTCCGTCGCCATGATCGACGACCTGGCGCGCACCAGCGGCAACCAGGGCCCGAAGATCATCGATGCCTCGACCGCGCACCGCACCGCGCCCGGCTGGGTGTTCGGCTTTCCTGAACTGGCGGCCGGCCAGCGCAACGCGGTGGCCAAGGCCGACCGGGTCGCCAATCCCGGTTGTTACTCCACCGGCGCCATCGCCCTGATCCGCCCGCTGGTTGACGCGGGCTTGTTGCCCAAGGACTACCCGCTGGCCATCCCGGCGGTCAGCGGCTACTCGGGGGGCGGCCGGACCATGATCGAGGACTACGAAAGCGGCAAAGCACCGCTGTTCCAGATCTACGGCCTGAACCTCAAGCACAAGCATCTGCCGGAAATCATGAAATACACGGGCTTGACGCGGCGCCCGGTGTTCACGCCGTCGGTCGGCAATTTCAAGCAGGGCATGCTGGTGCAACTGCCGCTGCACCTGGACCTGCTGCCCGGCCGGCCAACGGCAGCCCAGCTGCAGGACGTGCTGGCTCGCCACTACGCTGGCAGCCCCTGGGTCACGGTCGAGCCGGTCGGGGATTCCACCTCAATTGACGCGCTGGCGCTCAACGACACCAACAAGATGGAAATACGGGTGTTCGGCAACGAGGAATTCCGCCACGCCGTGCTGATTGCCCGGCTGGACAACCTCGGCAAGGGCGCATCCGGCGCCGCCGTGCAAAACCTTCAGCTGATGCTGGGACTTTGAGCTGCTACTGGATTAATAGCAGCCAAGTCCCGCCAGTTAAGGGCGGGAGACACTTTTACTGATGGTTCGAGGCGGGTCCGGCTAATCGTCTTCGGCCTGCGACACCACGCGGCGAATCGCTTCCGAGCCGAAACCGCGCGCCGCCAGAAACCTCATCTGCTTGCCGCGCGCGGCGGCGTCTGCTGCGGGTTCACCAAATTTCTTGCGCCAGACCTCGCGGGCACGCTCGGCCTCGCTGGCCTTCAGGCCGTTGACGGCGTCGGCCACGGCTTCCGGCGCCAGGCCCTTGCCCTGCAGTTCGTGGCGGATACGCGCCGCGCCAAAACGGCCGGCGCGGCGGTTGATCACCGACTCTACAACCCGGGCCTCGCTGATGAAGTCCTTGGCCTGCAGTTCATCCAGCACCAGCGCCAGTTGTTCTGGCGATTCGGCATGGGCGGCCAGCTTGCGCTCCAGCTCGGCGCGTGAATGCTCCCGCGCGGCCAGGTAGCGCAAGGCCCGGCCCTTGAGCGACAGGCCGAAACCCGACGCGGCCTTGTTCACCGCCCCGTGGGGTTCCGACTCTTGATCGCTACGGTTTTGATAGCTGTTCATGCTTACTGGACGGGGGCTGGAGGCCAATTTGATGCTCCAACCAGCGAACCCGTCCCGGTTTATCCAACAGTGGCGGCTTTGGGGGCTTTTTCGGCTTTGTCCAGCTTGTCGGCTTTTTCAGCCTTTTCCGGCTTGCCGCCCACCGCATCCTGAATCAGCGGGATGCCCAGCGACTCACGGACCTTGTTTTCGATCTCGATGGCGAGTTCCGGGTTTTCTTTCAGGAACTCGCGCGAGTTGTCGCGGCCCTGGCCGATTTTTTCGCCGTTGAAGGCATACCAGGCGCCGGCTTTTTCGACGATGTGGCCGGCCACGCCGAGGTCCAACACCTCACCCAGCCGGCTGATGCCTTCGCCGTAGAGGATGTCGAACTCCGCCATCTTGAACGGTGAAGCCACCTTGTTTTTCACCACCTTGACCCGGGTTTCGTTGCCGACGACTTCCTCGCCCTTCTTGATCGAGCCGATACGACGGATGTCCAGGCGCACCGAGGCGTAGAACTTCAGCGCATTGCCGCCGGTGGTGGTTTCGGGGCTGCCGAACATCACGCCGATCTTCATGCGGATCTGGTTGATGAAGATGACCATGCAGTTGGCCTTCTTGATATGCGCCGTCAGCTTGCGCAGCGCCTGGCTCATCAGGCGGGCCTGCAGGCCGGGCAGCGAATCGCCCATTTCGCCTTCGAGCTCGGCCTTGGGCGTGAGCGCGGCCACCGAATCGACCACGATCAGATCGACCGCGCCGGAGCGGGTCAGCGAATCGACGATTTCCAGCGCCTGCTCACCGGTATCGGGCTGGCTGATCAGGAGGTCCTGCAGGTTGACGCCCAGTCTTTGGGCGTACTGGATGTCCAGCGCGTGTTCGGCATCGACAAAAGCGCAGGTGCCGCCGAGTTTCTGCATTTCGGCAATCACCTGCAGGGTCAGGGTGGTTTTGCCCGAGGATTCCGGACCGTAAATTTCAACCACGCGGCCGCGCGGCAAGCCGCCCACGCCCAGGGCGATGTCCAGGCCCAGCGAGCCGGTGGAGACCACCTGGATGTCCTCGATCACCTCGCCAGCGCCCAGCTTCATGATGGTGCCTTTGCCGAACTGCTTTTCGATCTGGGCCAGGGCCGCTTGCAGGGCCTTGGCTTTTTCGCTGTTCAGGGCGGGATTGGTCTTGTTCGGCATGTCCATGGAAAACTCCTTGAATGTCAGTGGGGAAACTTGGGCTTGGATTCAGCCTGCTTTTAATCACAGTACTGAGTGCATGACCAGTACTTTATGAGCGACATATCAATAAGTAAACCCCATTTTTAGTCAGTTTGCCTGATTAATTCTGGTTATCATCCGGGCATGGATTCCAGCCCCGTCATCCCTTTAACCAGCCCGCCTGCCGACGAGGAAAACTGGCGCCTGACGCACCTGGGGCGCCTGCTGGGCCACGCGCTGCGGCGTTTTGACGAGCGCGTGCTGGTGCTGATGGCGCGCAATGTGGACGTGCCGCTGGCGCTGTCGAACCTGGCCGCGCGTGCCCAGGTCGGTGCGGCGCACATCCACATCACGCGCCATCTGGCGGTGGGCGGCTCACGCCTGACCGACCTGGCCCAGAGTGCGGGCATGAGCAAACAGGCCATGGGTGACCTGGTGGACCAGTGCGAAGCCTGGGGCCTGGTCACGCGCGAGCCCGACCCGCACGACAAACGCGCCCGCGTGGTGAGGTTCACCGCGTCCGGCCTGCACTGGCTGCAGGCCTTTCGCACCGCCGTCGGCCAGGCCGAAGAAGAATTCCGCCAGGCCGTCGGCACCGATGTCGCCACGGTCGTCGCGCTGGGCCTGGAAGCCTACGCCGGCTGAACCTGGCTCCCACGGCCCCGCACTGCGCACGCTCTCTGCCCTCCGGGGGCCACAGCGCCTAAAATCCATACTCAGGCAGCACAACAAACGGCACGCCACACGCCGCCACCCTTTCGGAGACAAGCATGCGCATCCTGATTGCCGAAGATGACCAGGTCCTGGCCGACGGCCTGCTGCGCACACTGCGCGCCTCGGGGGCGGCGGCCGACCACGTGGCCAGCGGCACCGAAGCCGATGCCGCGCTGCTGACCAACACCGAATTCGATTTGCTGATTCTCGATCTGGGTCTGCCGCGCATGCACGGCCTGGAAGTACTCAAACGCCTGCGCGCCCGCGGCTCGGCCATGCCGGTGCTGATCCTGACCGCCGCCGACAGCGTCGAGGAACGCGTCAAGGGCTTGGACTACGGCGCCGACGACTACATGGCCAAGCCGTTTTCGCTGCAGGAGCTCGAAGCCCGGGTGCGCGCGCTGATCCGCCGCGGCATGGGCGGCGCCAGCAGCACCATCAAGCACGGTCCGCTGGTGTACGACCAGGCCGGCCGCGTGGCCACCATCGACGGCCAGATGGTCGAGCTGTCGGCGCGCGAACTCGGCCTGCTGGAAGTGTTGCTGCAGCGCGCCGGCCGCCTGGTCAGCAAGGACCAGCTGGTCGAGCGCCTGTGCGAATGGGGCGAAGAGGTCAGCAACAACGCCATCGAGGTTTACATCCACCGCCTGCGCAAAAAGATCGAAAAAGGCCCGGTGCGCATTGCGACAGTCCGCGGCCTCGGTTACTGCCTGGAGAAGATCCCTGGATAAGCCCCCCGGCTCCGTTCGGGCTGAGCTTGTCGAAGCCTTCTCTTCGAGCCGGCCCTTCGACAGGCTCAGGGCGAACGGTTCACCGACATGAGCGTTTATTCATGCCTTTAAGGCTCTTCCAGCGCGAGCGCCGCAGCCTGTTCGGGGAAATCCTCGACTGGATGCTCACGCCGCTGCTGCTGCTCTGGCCGATCAGCCTGGCGCTGACCTGGCTGGTGGCGCAGAACATTGCCGGCAAGCCTTTCGACCGCGCGCTGGAATACAACGTGCAGGCGCTCAGCAAGCTGATCGTCGTCAAGAACAAGCAGGTGCAGTTCAACCTGACCGCGCCGGCGCGCGAGATCCTGCGGGCCGACGACACCGACCTGGTGTACTACCAGGTGCTCGGCACGCGCGGCGAATTCATCAGCGGCGAGCACGACCTGCCGCTGCCGCTGGACGAGGAGTTGCTCACCAACGGCGAGGTGCGCCTGCGCGAGGACCTGATGCAGGGCGAGGAGGTGCGCGTGGCCTACACCTGGATCAAGGTCGATGCGCCCGGGGCCCATCCCATCCTGGTGCAGGTCGCCGAAACGCTGGAAAAGCGCAAGACCCTGGCCACTGAAATCGTCAAGGGCGTGATGGTTCCGCAGTTCGTCACGCTGCCGCTGGCGGTGCTGCTGGTCTGGCTGGCGCTGGTGCGCGGCATCAAGCCGCTGGACCAGCTCGAAAAACGCATACGCGCGCGCAAGTCGGATGACATGAGCCCGCTCGACGAAAGTGTGGTGCCCGAAGAAGTCGCGCCGCTGGTCTCGTCAATCAACGACCTGCTCAGCCGGCTCAAGGTGCTGCTGACCACCCAGAAACGCTTTCTGGCCGACGCCGCCCACCAGCTCAAGACCCCGCTGGCGGGGCTGCGCATGCAGGCCGACCTGGCGCAGCGCGAGACCGATGCCGACGAACTCAAGAAATCGCTCAAGCAGATCGGCCGCGCCAGCGTGCGCGCCACCCACACCGTCAACCAGCTGCTGGCGCTGGCGCGCGCCGAAACCACCGGCCGCAGCCTGGCCAAGCAGAAGCTGGACGTGGTGCAGGTGCTGGCGGACACGATCCAGGACTCGGTGCCGCGCGCGCTGGAAAAACACATCGACCTCGGCTACGACGGCCCGCCGCCCGGCGAGGACGCCAGCCTGCTGGAGGCCAATCCAACCCTGCTCAAGGAGCTGGTGCGCAACCTGCTGGAAAACGCGCTGAACTACACGCCCGAAGGTGGCCAGGTCACGGTGCGCCTGCTGACCGACCGTTTCAGCGGTGTGGTGGTGGTGCAGGTGGAGGACTCGGGGCCGGGCATTCCTGCGGCCGAACGCGAGCTGGTGCTGCAACCCTTTTACCGCGCGCTGGGCACCAACGTGGACGGCTCCGGCCTGGGCCTGGCCATCGTCGAGGAGATCGCCAAACAGCACGGCGCCACCGTCGCGATCGAAGACGCCTTGCCCGGCCACACGCCGGCGGGCACGCGGGTCACCATCCGCTTCATGGGGTTTGCCGACCTTCCGCTGGAATGAGGCCTTGTCCGTCGCCGCGATGAGCGTGTGTCTGTAAGCACGGACGGCGCCACTTGCCTACACTGGTGCTTCCCCGTTCCGGAGTGCCGCCCTTCCCATGAGTCCCAAGACCCCCACCCCGCCTGCTGCCGAGCCCAGTGCCCGGGAAAGCCGGCGCCACATGCGTACCCGCCTGAAGATCGGCCTCTCGGCCTGCTTTTCACATGCCGACCCGACCCGCTCCCTGTTCACCGGCAAGACGCTGCAATATGTCGAGCAGACCGTGGCGCACTGGATCATGTCCTCCGGGGCCATGGTCGTCATGGTGCCCTGCCCGACCGGGGACACGCAGCGCGGCGACGTGAACTTCGACGACTATGCGCAGTGGCTGGACGGCCTGGTGCTGCACGGCGGCGCCGATGTCTGGCCCGGCAGCTACGGCGAGGAACCGCTGGAAGAACGCTGGGCCGGCGACCGCATACGCGACGACTACGACAAGGCGCTGGTCGCCTCGTTTGAAAAAGCCGGCAAGCCGGTGTTCGGCATCTGCCGCGGCATGCAGCTGCTCAATGTGGCTTTTGGCGGCACGCTTTACCAGGACATCTCGACCCAGGTGCCGAAATCCTTTGTGCACCGCGACGCGGTCAGTTATGACCAGAACTTCCACAGCGTGGAGATCGTGCAGGGCACCCAGCTGTCCCGCCTGTACCCGGGTGTGGAGCGGGTCCGCGTCAACAGCATCCATCACCAGGGCATCAAGGACCTGGCACCTGACTTTGTGGCCGAGGCCTTTAGCGTGGATGACCGCATCGTTGAGGCCATCCGCCGCAAGGACCCGGCGAAGAGTTATATCGCGGCGCTGCAATGGCACCCGGAGTTCCACCAGCCCGGCTCCGACACCATTGACGACGCCGCCGTGCTGGAGGATTTTCTGTCGGCGGTGAAAGAGGCGAAAGGCCGAGCGCCGATTGGCTAAACCACCGACTTGATGATCAAATCGGCCGCCAGCCCACGTCTGGTCTGCGCAGGCAGCTATTGAATTAATAGCATTTTGATGATCATCCCGGACTTGATCCGGGAGCCGTGTTGGCCAGCTCCTGCGGGGTGGTGTGCCAACAAGCCGGGGGTTGCCCGGCGGCAACTCACTTTCTTTTTGCGTCGCCAAAAAGAAAGTAAGCAAAGAAAAAGGCGACCCGATGGTCTGGGTCCCCTTCGCTGCCGCTCAGGGGCAACCTGCGGTGCTCGCAAAAAATGGGGTCGAGCTCGAACTCGCCTTCGGCTCAAACAATCGCTCGCCCTGATCCATTTTTTGCTGCGCTCCTCGGCCCAGCCCGACGGG
>CBFGNA010000024.1:0-12339 GCA_965650045.1 uncultured Polaromonas sp. | reverse complement strand
TGCCGAAAGCACCCATGGCCCGCAATACCCAGGTCGCCGCCGACCACCACGCCCCGCCCGTCACCCAGATCCTGGCCCAGCATGTGGCCACCCACCCCGGCTTCCTGGCCGGCGGCTGGAGCGCTGCCGTCGATCATGAAGCGCACCGCACCTTCCTGAACTGGTTCGGCTGCGCCGTCGGCGCCGCGAACCACGAAGCGGCCGATGCGGCCCTCGCCGCCGTCGCCCTGCTGCAGCCCGCGGCGCAGGCCAGCGTGCTGGGCCGTACGCAGAAAGTGGACATGGCCAGCGCGGCGCTGGTCAACGGCATCACCTCGCACACCTTCGACTTCGACGACACCCACCTGAAAACCATCATCCATCCGGCCGGCCCGGTGGCTTCGGCGGTGCTGGCGCTGGCCGAACACACGGGGGCCTCCGGCCGCGAACTGATCGACGCGCTGGTGCTGGGCATCGACGTGTCCTGCCGCGTCGGCAACGCCATGTACCCCGAGCATTACGACCGCGGCTGGCACATCACCGGCTCGACCGGCACGCTGGGCGCCGCCGCTGCCTGCGCGCGCCTGCTCAAGCTCGACGTTCAAAAAACCGCGATGGCGCTGGGCATTGCCGCCTCGCAGCCGGTCGGCATGCGCGAGCAGTTCGGCACCATGACCAAACCCTTCCACCCGGGCGGTGCGGCGCGCGCCGGCCTGATGTCGGCGCTGCTGGCCAGCCAGGGCTTCACCGCCAGCCCGAAGGCGCTGGAAGCGCCGCGCGGCATGATGCAAACGGTCTCGACCAAAAACGACTGGAACGAGATCACCGGCGAACTCGGCCAGCGTTTTGAAATCTCCTTCAACAGCTACAAGCCCTTTGCCTGCGGCATCGTGATCCACCCGAGCATCGACGCCTGCGCCCAGCTGCGGGCCCAGGGCGTGACGCCGGAGCAGATCGCCAGCATCGAACTCAAGGTGCATTCGCTGGTGCTCGAACTCACCGGCAAAAAGGAGCCGGCCGACGGCCTGCAGGCCAAGTTCAGCGTGTACCACGGCTGCGCAGCCGGCCTGACCTTCGGGCGCGCGGCCGAGGAGGAATTTTCCGACGAGGTGGTGAACCGCGCTGACATGGTGGCGCTGCGCCGCAAGGTCGTCGCCACGGTGGATGATTCCATCGACGAAGCCAGCGCCGACGTCACGGCCGTGCTGACCGATGGCCGGCGTGTGCATGTGTTTGTCGAACACGCCATCGGTTCGCTGCAAAACCCCATGACCGACGCCATGCTGGAAGCCAAATTCAGCGGCATGGCGGACAGCGTGATTGGTGCCGCCAGGACGGCAGAGCTGATCAAGGCCTGCTGGGCTGTCGGCCAGGCGAAAGACCTGCGTGCGCTGACTGCGCTGGCCCGGCCATGAACAAGCCCCGCATTGTGGTTCTCGATGACAGCGAGCGCGCCATGCGCCGCCTGGGCGACTGGTCCCGCATCGATACGCTGGCCGATGTGACCATCCACCACGCGCCGCTTGCCGGCGCCGCACTGGTCGAGGCACTGCAGGACGCCGACGCCATCGTGCTGATGCGCGACCGCACGCCTTTCACGGCCGAACTGCTGGCGCAACTGCCCCGGCTGCGCTACCTGGTGTTCACCGGCACACGCAACACCAAGCTGGACCTCGCCGCACTGGCGGCCCGCAACATTCCGGTCAGCTACACCGAATTCGGGCCGTCCAAGGACAGCACCTGCGAGCTGACCTGGGCGCTGATCCTGGCCGCCACCAAACAACTGGTCAGCCGCAGTGCGGCCCTGAAAGCCGGCAACTGGCGCGGCGACGCCGCTGAAACCCTGCCGGTGACGCTGGCCGGGCAGCGCCTGGGCCTGATCGGGCTGGGTGAAATCGGCGGACGCGTGGCCCGGGTCGGCAAGGCCCTGGGCATGGACGTGGTGAGCTGGAGCCCGCGCATGACGGCCGAACGGGCCGCTGAACAGGGCGTGGCTTTTGTGCCGCTGGACGAACTGCTGGCGACCTCCAGGGTGGTCAGCCTGCATCTGGTGGTGCCGCCCACGACCCGGCACCTGATCAACGCCGACCGCCTGGCACTGATGCAGCCGGGCAGCCTGCTGGTCAACACATCGCGCTCGGAATTGATAGACACCCTGGCGCTGGTGGAGGCGCTGCAGCAGGGCCGGCCCGGCATGGCGGCGCTGGACGTCTTTGATGCAGAACCCCTGCCGGCGGGCGACCCGCTGCGCGGCCTGCCCAACGTGCTCCTGAGCCCGCACATGGGCTTTGTCACCGAGGCCGTTTTCCAGAATTTTGCGGCGGGCGCGACCGAATGCCTGCTGGCCTGGCTGGAACAGCGCCCGCTGGTCCGCCAACTCGTTCCCGGCTGAGCAGCCCGCGGGCGTTGTTGGACGCCGTCCAGTCTGGCTACTTTCCTACAGCGCCAGACTGAACCAAAGCGCAGGATGAGGAACCAACAGGGAGGACTCAGGGTTTACGCTTATAGCCAGACCCTATGCGAGTCATTGACCCTATTGCTTAGCACTCTCTTTAATAGAGTGCTAATATTGACTTCAGAAAAGGAGTTTTCCTCATGTCCTATGCACTTTCCCCTCAAGTGACACCCGCCAGCACGGCCTTGGCGAGCGCCAATCCGTGGTCGCTGTTGCCGCCTTTGGGCAATCTGGACGCCTATATTTCTGCGGTCAACCGCCTCCCCATGCTCACACTGGAACAGGAGCAGGAGTTTGCGCGCAGCCTCAAGGACAACAACGATCTTGACGCTGCCGGTAAGTTGGTGCTCTCTCACTTGCGTCTGGTGGTAGCCACCTCCCGCAAATACCTGGGTTACGGCCTGCCCCACGCCGACCTGATCCAGGAAGGCAATATCGGCCTGATGAAAGCGGTCAAACGCTTTGATCCGGATCAGGGCGTGCGCCTGGTCAGCTATGCGCTGCACTGGATCAAGGCCGAGATGCACGAGTACATCCTGAAAAACTGGCGCATGGTCAAGGTGGCGACCACCAAGGCCCAGCGCAAGCTGTTTTTCAACCTGCGCTCCATGAAGCAGGGTTTCAAGGACGACGCCGACGTGGCGACCCACCGCGACACCCTGACCGAGGACCAGATCGACTCGATGGCGAAGACGCTGAATGTCAAGCGCGAGGAAGTCATCCAGATGGAGCAGCGCATGTCCGGCGGCGACGTGATGCTTGACCCCAGCCCGAGCGATGATGGCGAAGAAGCCTTCGGCCCGATTGCTTACCTGTCCGATGCCACGCAGGAACCCACCCAGTTGATGGAGTCGCGTCAGCGCGACTACCTGGCCAGCGATGGCATCACGACCGCGCTGGAAGGCCTGGATGACCGGTCACGCCGCATCGTGGAAGAGCGCTGGCTGAAGGTCAACGACGACGGTTCCGGCGGCATGACGCTGCACGACCTGGCGGCCGAGTACAAGGTGAGCGCTGAGCGGATTCGCCAGATCGAAGCGGCGGCGATGAAAAAAATGAAGAAGGTCCTGGCCGCCTACGCGTGACGCCCGATTCCTTTGAGGGTGTGGCCTGCCATGGCTGCACCCGGGCCTGCATACGACCATCGTGTGCAGGCTTTTTTTTGCCCCGCCTTCAAGCCTTCAGGCGCCCTTGAGCAACAGCTTCACGTCGCCGGCAAGCGCTGCGGCACCGCTGCCATAACGGCTGTACAGCCGCACCCGGCCTTGCGGGTCGAACACATAACTGCCCGCCGAATGGTCGAGCGTGTAGCTGCCCGGTGTCTTGCCTTCAACCTTCTTGTAGAAAATCTTGAAGTCTTTCGCGACCTGCGGCAGCTTGTCGAGCTCGGGGCGCAGCGCCAGAAAGCCGGGGTCGAAATTGGCCATATAGGCTTTGAGCACCTCGGGCGTGTCGCGCTCCGGGTCCAGCGAGACAAACAAACCCTGCAGGCGTTCTCCATCGGCACCCAGCATTTTTTTGATCTCGGCCAGCTCGGCCATGGAAGTCGGGCAGACGTCGGGGCATTGGGTGTAACCAAAAAAGATGATCACGACCTTGCCCTGGAAGTCCTTGATGCTGCGCATCTGGCCGTTGTGGTCGGTCAGCGAGAAATCCCTGGCGTAATCGGCACCCGTGATGTCGATGCTGGCAAACTGCGGTTTTGCCTCGGAGCAACCGGATATCAAGCCAAAAAGGCCTCCAGCCCCCGCCCATAAAGCGCCACCAGCTATAAATTTAATAGCATTTCGTTTGCCGGAAGAGGGGGGTGCAGAGCTCATACGAGGTAGTGGTCCAGCAGCAGCGCCGCAAATAAAACAGACAGGTGAATCAGCGAGAAGCGGAAAGTCTTGCGGGCCAGCGCGTCCGAGTAATTGCGCCAGAGCCGCCAGCCGTACCAGCTGAAACCGACGCTCAACACAATGGCCACGACCAGGTAAAGCCAGCCGCTCATATGAAAAGCAAACGGCATGAGGCAGGCGGCAAACAGCACCAGCGTGTAGAGGAACACCTGCAGGCGCGTGAATTCATTGCCGTGCGTGACCGGCAGCATCGGCAGACCGGACTTGCGGTAGTCCTCCACGCGGTACAGCGCCAGCGCCCAGAAGTGCGGCGGCGTCCACAGGAAGATGATCAGAAACAGGATCAGTGCTTCAGGCGCCACGTTGCCGGTCATCGCAGCCCAGCCCAGCACCGGCGGCATGGCGCCCGAGGCCCCGCCGATCACGATGTTCTGCGGCGTCAAGGGCTTCAGGATGAC
This sequence comes from uncultured Polaromonas sp., assembly GCA_965650045.1. Lineage (GTDB taxonomy): Bacteria > Pseudomonadota > Gammaproteobacteria > Burkholderiales > Burkholderiaceae_C > Polaromonas. The sequence goes on along the minus strand of CBFGNA010000024.1, from coordinate 7,606 downwards.
GGTGTAGATCACGGCGTAACCGACGAAGGTGGCGAAAGTCAGCCACATGGTCAGCGGGTTGACCCACACATAGAGAATCCAGGAACCGGCCGCGCACAGCAGGCTGGAAAAAGCCAGGGTCTGGACATTGCTGATCTGGCCCTGCGCCGTGGCACGCCAGGCGGTCCGTTTCATCTTCGCGTCGATCTGCTGCTCGACCAGGCAATTGAAGGCGGCCGCAGCACCAGCCACCAGCCAGATACCGGCGCAGGCAATGATCGCCTGCCTTACGTCGGCCCAGCCTGGCGCCCCAGGCACCGCCAGCACCATGCCGATCAGCGCGCAAAAAACGATGAGTTGCACCACGCGCGGCTTGGTCAACGCATAAAACTGCGCGAACTTCGACGGCACGAAAGCAGGGATGGGGACGGCGGCAGACGATTCAGAGGGATTCATGGGCGGGCAGTCCCCGATTTTGACGCACTTGCGCTGACCGCAGCGCGCCGGCTCGAAAAAAGCGCACCCGTCAGCACGACCACCAGCGCGGCCGCGCCGCCGGTGTGTGACACGGCGGCGACCAGCGGCCAGCCGAGTACAACGTTGCTCAGGCCGGTGGCGAACTGCCACAGTGCCAGCGCGCCCACCCCGTTGCCATAACGCCGCATGGCAGGCACCCGCCGCAACTGCCAGGCCAGCGCCAGCAGCGCGGCAAACACGAGGTAAGCGGCCAGCCGGTGCACATAGTGAATCGCCGTCAGTGCCTGGAAGCTGATGTTGTCGCCGTTCAGCCCGGCGCCCAAATGGCGCCACAGGGTGAAGCCCTCGCGGAAATCCATGGCCGGCCAGAAGCTGCCCTGACAGGCCGGGAACTCGCTGCAGGCCAGCACGGCATAGTTGGTGCTGACCCAGCCGCCCAGCGCAATTTGCAGCCACAGCAGCACAAAGGCCGCCGCCAGCAACAGCCAGGTGCCGGGAGGCAGCGCCACGCGGTGGGCCGCGTCATGCGCCTGCGCATAACGCACGGCCTGCGCCTGCAGCAGCGCCAGCAAAATCAGCCCGCCCAGCAGGTGCAGGGTGACGATCAGCGGGAACAGTTTCATGGTGACGGTCAGCGCGCCAAAGGCGCCCTGGAGGCACACCCACACCAGGGTCGCCAGCGGCCACCACGCGGAAATAGCGCCCCCGCGCGCATGGCTGCGTACAAGTTGCTGCCCCCCGGGGGGGCCGCTGCGCCTGCCGCCCGGCATGGCCGGCTCCGCGGCGCTGGCGGGTCGAGAACCCTTCTGCGCACGGCTTTCAAGCCAGGTGAAAACGGTTAAGGTCAGGATCAATACGCCCACACCCGTGGCCAGGTAGCGGTGGATCATTTCGATCCAGGCCTTGGCGTGCGTGACCGGCCCGCTCGGCAGGGCCGCTTGCGCTGCGCTGATGGGCTGGTGCGCCCCCACCGGGCTGGCGTGGCCATAACAGCCGGGCCAGTCCGGGCAGCCGAGCCCCGAATCCGTCAGCCGCGTGAAGGCGCCGAACAAGACCAGGTCGAAGGTCAGGAACAGCGTGAGCAAGGTCAGCACCCGCAGGCGACGCGCCATCGGCTGCTTTTTGTTGCGAAGCCATACCCAGGCCAGCGGGCCGAGGGCCAGCATCAGGCCCATGCCCATCATGCGCAGCGCCGGGCTCAGGTTGTAGAGCTCTTGCGTGTCCATCGCGTCAGGGCTAGCGCCCTTCCTTGTCCCAGGAGGCGGAGGCGCGCAGCAGGCGCTCCAGGTCGCGTTTGGCGCGGGCGGCACCGGCGGCATCCATGTCGGCAGGAAAGCGCATCATCCAGTTGCCGATCGGATCCACGAGATACAGGTGGTCGGCGAGCTGGTGACCCGCAGCCGGTTGCAGCCACTGCGCCAGGCCCGCCACGCGCAAAACCGTGGCGCCCTGCAATCCCGCGTGGAGCGCCTCGGGAATCGCGGCCGCATCACTGACCAGCCAGACGCGGTCGAGGCGGTCTTTCTCGCGCCCCAGCGACTCGCGCAACTGCCGCTGGAAATAAAGCTGCTGCTGGCAGCCCGCATCGCAGGCCCCGCCGGCGGCACTGATCAGCAGCCACTGGCCCTTGAGCTCAGGCAGTTCGATGCGTGTGCCGTCGGCCGCCTCGCCCACCAGCGCCGGCAGTGGCCGCTGGGGTTCAATCAGCTCTCCGTAGTTGCGCCTGGCTTCGGGACGAATCACGTAATAGGTGAAGTAGGAGGCGATGACCGGCGCGGCGCACACCAGCAGCACCGCCAGCATTTTCCAGCGCCCCGCCCGGGTGTCAGGCCTGGCAATGGTGGCGCCCGCGCCGGCCTGCGGCAAGCTGTGTACCGTCAGGCCCAGGGGCTGGTCATCACGGCCGGCAGGCGCGGAGGAAGAAGGAGGCAGGGAGCTTGTCACGATCAATCGCCATCACGAAAAGAGGAAACCGCAGATCGCCTGCGGAACGGAAGCAGCAACTGGAACCAGGCATACAGGCCCACCAGCAATGCGCTCAATGCAAACCACTGGAAGGCGTAACCGTAATGCCGGTCCACGCCGGTGTTGGGTGGCGCCCAGTCGCGCTGCAGACCCTCGCTGGCGATGCCGGTCTGCAGCAGGGACACCGGCACCAGATCCAGCCCGGTTTCTGCAGCGTAAGCGGGCAGGTCCAGATTTTGCCGGATACGGCCCTGCGCCGCCCCCGCAAATTCATAAAGCTTGGAAGGAGGCGGGGCCATGCGGCCGGCAACGGTGACGACACCCTCCGGCGTGAGGACCGCAGGCAGGCGCGTGCGGTCATTGAAATCACGCGGCACCCAGCCGCGCTGCACCAGCACCGCTTTTGTGCTGCCGCTCAGCAGCAAAGGCGTCACCACCCAGAAACCGGTCTTGCCATCCATGGGCCGGTTGTCGAGATACACCGTGTGGGCCGCCTGCCACGTGCCCTGCAACACAGCCTCGCGGTGCAACACATTTGCTATCTTTTCAGTAGCTAGCAGCGCCCGTCCATCAAGGGCTGGAAGCCTTTTTTGTGCATCAATGGCGGCCTGCAGCGCCTCTTTCTGGGCAGCGCGGCGCAATTGCCACTGCCCCAGCGAAAAGGTCAGGGCCACCATCAGCACGGTGGCCAGCGTCATCACCACAAAGCGCGGCCGGAGCAGGGGTGAACTCATGCGCGGATAATCCGGTTCATGAACTACCTTGTCGCACTCGCATTTTTGGCCATCCTTGCCAGCCTGGCTTCAGCGCTGTTTTTCATGCTCAGGGACGGCACCGGCGGCAAGGCCAAAACCAGCAACATGGCGCGCGCCCTCGCCTTCCGGGTTGGGTTTTCCGTCCTGCTGTTCGTCTGCATCCTGATCGCCTGGAAGATGGGTTACATCCAGCCCACCGGCATCCCGGCGGGCAAGTAAAAAAAGCGCCTCGCGGCGCTTTTCTTCTGGTGGGCCAAGTTACATCCAATAGACAAGAATGTAGAGACCCAGCCACACCACGTCCACAAAGTGCCAGTACCAGGCCGCGCCCTCAAAGCCGAAATGGCGATCAGGCGTGAAGTGGCCGTTTTGCAGACGCAGCGTGATGAACAAAAGCATCAGCATGCCGACAAACACGTGGAAACCGTGGAAGCCAGTGAGCATGAAAAACGTCGAACCGTAGGCGCCCGAGGACAGTTTCAGGTTCAGTTCCGAGTAGGCGTGGAAATATTCATACCCCTGCACACACAGGAAGGTGATGCCGAGCAGCACCGTGGCCCACATGAAGGCGACGGTTTTGCCGCGGTGGTTTTCACGCAGTGCGTGGTGGGCAATCGTCAGGGTCACGCCCGAGCTCAGCAGCAAGGCGGTGTTGATGGTGGGCAACCAGAAAGGTCCCATGGTCGTGAAAGGCTCGATGATGTCGGCGGGCGAACCGGTGACACCGGCGGCCATGCTGGGCCAGACCGCCTTGAAGTCGGGCCAGAGCAGCGCATTGTCCAGGCTGCCCAGCGTGGGCAGCGAGTGCGAACGCGCCCACCACAGTGCGGTGAAGAAGGCGCCGAAGAACATGACCTCGGAAAAAATAAACCAGCTCATGCTCCAGCGGTAGGACAGCTCGACCTTGTGGCCGTACAGGCCGCCCTCGCTTTCGCGCGCCGCAGCGCGGAACCAGAAAAACAGCACCGTCAGCCACCAGAACATGCCGAAGGCCAGCGACAGGGCGCCCCAGCCTGCCCCGTTGATCCACTGGGCTGCGCCGAGGATGACAAAAAACAGGCCGATCGACGTCATGACCGGATAGGCCGAAGGCGCCGGTACAAAGTAATACGGTGTGCCTGTATGTGCTGCTGAAGACATTTCCAACTCCTGTTTTCGCTAAATTCTTGAATTCACTTTGATCAACGGCGCGATGGCAAGCCCACGGGCGCTACTTGCCCACCACCCAGGTCGCCACAAGGATCAGGCTGCCGACAAATACCAGCACGCCCACCAGCCCCACGATGACGATGTGGACCGGATTGAGCTTCTCGATGTCTTCTTCGTAGGCGCCGCGCGAACGCAAGCCCACAAACGACCAGCTGACCGCCTTGATGGTGCGCCAGATCGAGCCCTTGCGCTGGACCAGCGGTGTCGTGCTCATGCCCCAGGCTCCGCCTTGACCGCCGCAGCGGCAGCCACCGGCGCCGCCGGCACCTTGCCGCCCACCTCGAAAAAGGTATAGGACAAGGTGATGGTGTTCACGTCTTTCGACAATTTGGGATCGATCACAAAGGCCACAGGCCACTGCTTTTTCTCGCCCGGTGCCAGCGTGTACTGGTTGAAGCAGAAACACTCCAGCTTGTTGAAGTGGGAGCCCGCCTGCACCGGCGCATAACTCGGGATGGCCTGTGCCGACATGGTGCGGTTCTGCACATTCTGGAACTCATACATCACCGTGGTCAGTTCGCCGGGATGGACCTGCAGCGAACCGACCGCCGGCTTGAACACCCACGGGCCGCGCGCGTTGGCATCAAATTCGACAGTGATGCTGCGGCTGGTGTCCACCTGGGTGTTGGCACGAACGCTGGACGTGGCGCCGGGAATCTGCCGGTCACCCAGGGCCAGCACGTTGATGCCCGTGACTTCGCAAATTGCCTTGTACAGGGGCACCAGCGCATAACCAAAGCAGAACATGCCGAGGATGATCACCCCCAGCTTGCCCACCATCCTGACGTTTTCACGCTTCAGGGCCATGGATCAGCCCCGGCCGAAAAAAACCAGCTTGGCCATGAAACCGAGAAAAAAGACAAGCGCAATCGATGCCAGGATCAGGCCCAGCCTCAGGTTGTTCTTTTTCTGTTCAGGTGTCATGGCGCAGCGGGGATTGCGGATCAGTAATAACCGGTCACCTTGGTCGCGGTAGCGTCCAGGCGGGGAGGCGTTTCGAAGGTGTGGAAAGGCGCAGGGGAAGGCACTTCCCACTCCAGGCCTTCGGCGCCAGCGCCGTCCGGATCGTTCCAGGGACGCTGCGGTGCTTTTTCACCCTTGCCGCGCATGGTCGGCAAAACCACGAACAGGAAGAAGTAGACCTGGGCAAAACCGAAGAAGAAGGCGCCGACGCTGGCAATCGCGTTGAAGTCGGCAAACTGCATCGGGTAATCGGCATAACGGCGCGGCATGCCGGCCAGGCCCAGGAAGTGCATCGGGAAGAAGGTCACGTTGAACGAGATCAGCGACCACCAGAAGTGGATCTTGCCGCGGCGCTCGTTGTACATCACGCCGGTCCACTTGGGCGACCAGTAGTAGTAGCCTGCAAACAGTGCGTACAGCGAACCGGCCACCAGCACGTAGTGGAAGTGGGCCACCACGTAGTAGGTGTCCTGGAGCTGGATGTCAATTGGCGCCACCGACAGGATCAGGCCGGTGAAGCCGCCCATGGTGAACACGAAGATGAAACCGACGGCGAACAGCATGGGCGTCTCGAAAGTCATCGAGCCCTTCCACATCGTCGCGATCCAGTTGAAGATCTTCACGCCTGTCGGCACCGCAATCAGCATGGTCGAATACATGAAGAACAGCTGGCCGGTGACGGGCATGCCGGTGGTGAACATGTGGTGGGCCCACACGACAAAACTCAGGATGGCGATGGAGCCGGTGGCATACACCATGGAGGCATAGCCGAACAGGCGCTTGCGGGCAAAAGCCGGAATGATCTGGCTCACGATGCCGAAGGCCGGCAAGATCATGATGTACACCTCGGGGTGGCCGAAGAACCAGAAGATGTGCTGGTACATCACCGGGTCGCCGCCGCCGGCGGGGTTGAAGAAGCTGGTGCCGAAGTGGCGGTCCGTCAGCGTCATGGTGATGGCGCCGGCCAGCACGGGCATCACGGCGATCAGCAGGTAGGCAGTGATCAGCCAGGTCCAGCAGAACATCGGCATCTTCATCAGCGTCATGCCAGGAGCGCGCATGTTCAGGATGGTCACGATGATGTTGATCGAACCCATGATGGACGAAGCGCCCAGGATGTGCAGCGCAAAAATGCCGGCGTCCATGGACGGGCCCATCTGCAGGGTCAGCGGCGCATACAGCGTCCAGCCAGCTGCGGGCGCGCCACCGGGCATGAAGAAAGAACCGACGATCATCAGGCCCGCAGGAATCAGCAGCCAGAAGCTGAAGTTGTTCATGCGCGCAAAAGCCATGTCGGCGGCGCCGATCTGCAGCGGGATCATCCAGTTCGCAAAACCGACGAAAGCCGGCATGATCGCACCGAACACCATGATCAGGCCGTGCATGGTGGTGAGCTGGTTGAACAGCTCGGGATTGACCAGTTGCAGGCCAGGCTGGAACAGCTCGGCGCGAATGCCCAGCGCCAGGATGCCGCCGAACATCAACATCGTGAAGCTGAACAGCAGGTACAGCGTGCCGATGTCCTTGTGGTTGGTCGCGAAGACCCAGCGACGCCAGCCCGTGGGGGCGTGTTCGTGCTCTTCGTCGTGGGCGTGATCATGATGGTCGAGAACTGCACTCATCTTGGCTTCCTTTGGTGGCTTGTGCCTGTAGCTTTGTCTTTGCGGCTGAACAGGGGTCCGGCCTGAATCTGGATAAACGTCGGGGTCTTATTTGCGCGCGGCCTGAACCTCTGCGGGCTGCACGAGCTGGCCGGTCTGGTTGGACCAGTTGTTCTTGGTGTAAGTGGCCACGGCAGCCAGATCGGTGTCGCTCAGCGCCTTCCACGAGGGCATCGCACCACCGGCCGCGCCGTTCAGCAGGATCTGGATCTGCTTGTTGTGGTCCTTGTCCAGCACAATGGCCGAGCCGTCCAGTGGCTTGATCGGGCCGGCGCCCTTGCCGTTGGGCTGGTGGCAGGCAGCGCAATTGGAGGCATACACCTTCTCGCCGCGGGCCTTGAGCTCCGGCAGGGCCCAGACCTTGGAAGGATCATCCGCCTTGGCAGCAGCTTCCTTGACCTTGACACCCACCCACTTGCTGTAGTCCTCGGCAGACAGGACCTTGACATGGATGGGCATGTACGCATGCTCCTTGCCGCACAGCTCGGCGCACTGGCCGTAATAATCGCCGACCTTCTCGGCGCGGAACCAGGTGTCGCGCACGAAGCCGGGAATCGCATCCTGCTTGATGCCGAAGGCCGGCACCATGAAGGCGTG
>CBFGNA010000023.1:0-12368 GCA_965650045.1 uncultured Polaromonas sp. | reverse complement strand
CGTAAATATCAGTCACCTGCGCAAAGGACAGGTGTTTTTCGTCCATCTTGCGATAGATCGAATACAGCGCCTTTTCGCGCCCGTAGATGTGCACCTGAATGCCAGCATTCGCAAACGCGCTGTCCACCTCGGTCTGGACGCGCTTGATCACGTCGCGCCGGCGGCCGCGCGCCCGCGCCAGGGCCTTGGTCAGTGTGGCGTAGCGCCAGGGGTAGAGATGCTGGAAGGCGAGGTCCTGCAGTTCGCGGTAGGTGGTGTTCAGGCCCAGGCGGTGGGCGATAGGCGCGTAGATGTCCAGGGTTTCGCGTGAAATGCGGCTCCACTTGCTGCGCGGCACATCGCTCAGGGTGCGCATGTTGTGGCTGCGATCAGCCAGTTTGATCAGGATGACGCGGACATCCCGCGCCATGGCCAGCAGCATCTTGCGGAACGATTCGGCCTGGTTTTCCTCACGGGTGTTGAACTCCAGCTTTTCGAGCTTGGTCAGGCCGTCCACCAGTTCGGCCACCGGCGCGCCGAACCTCTCGATCAGCTCGGGTTTGGTCACGCCGCAATCCTCGATGGCGTCATGCAGCAGCGCTGCCATCAGGGCCTGCGCGTCCAGCTTCCACTCGGCGCACTGCTGCGCCACGGCGATGGGGTGGGTGATGTAGGGCAGGCCGCCGTTGCGGATCTGGCCAAGATGGGCTTCGTCGGCAAAGCGGTAGGCCTGCCGGACGCTGTCAACGTCGGTCGCGCTCAGGTAGTCGAGTTTGGCGGTGAGCGCGGCAAAACTTGCCGCCGCCGCGTTCGCTGCGGCCGGGGTCGATGTGTTGTCGGCAGATGGAATAACCAGGGCGCTCATGCCTCAAATGTATCGCGGTGAGGATCAAACACGCCAAACATGGGCTTTTCAAGAACGTCCGGAAACAAAAAAGCACCGCGCTGCGGTGCTTTCATGGAGCGAAGGGCTTCAGCCCGGCACTTTTTTCAGCATTTCCAGGCCGATTTTGCCTTCAGCGATCTCACGCAGCGCAGTCACGCCGGGTTTGTTCTTGCTTTCAATCTTGGGCGCGTGACCCTGGCTCAGCATGCGGGCACGGTAGGTCGCAGCCAGAACCAGCTGGAAGCGGTTCGGGATTTGTTCCAGGCAGTCTTCAACAGTGATGCGGGCCATGGGGATCTCCGGGTAAATGGGAACGGTCAGAACGGTGGTGTCAGCGGCTCAGGAAATATGCAGGGCCTTGAAGGTCTCGGCGCGGGCGCGTCGCTGCGCTGCAAACTTGAGCCGCTGGGCATGAACAATGGTTTTCAGGTCAAAAACCGCTCGTTCAAATAACTCGTTGATTATAACGAAGTCAAATTCCCGGGCTTGGGCCATCTCGACGGCGGCGTTTTGCAGGCGCAATTCAATCACGTCGGGCGCGTCCTCGCCACGCCTTTCCAGCCGTGAGCGCAGCTCTTCCCAACTTGGCGGCAGGATGAAGATCAGCACGGCGTTGGCAAAAATCCGTTTGATATTGATGGCCCCCTGGAAGTCGATTTCAAGGATGACATCAGCGCCGGTGGCAATACGTTCCTCGATGGTCTGGCGCGAGGTGCCATAACGCTGGCCATGGACATGGGCCCATTCCAGAAAGGAATCCCGCAGCACCATGCCGTCGAACTCTTCCGGGGAGATGAAGAAATATTCACGGCCATGTTTTTCCTGGCCGCGCGGTGCCCGTGTGGTGTGGGAGACCGCGGGTTGGACGCGGGCGTCCAGTTCCAGCAGCGCCTTGACCAGGCTGGACTTTCCGGCGCCACTGGGCGCGGCGACGACGAACAGGTTTCCGGGGTAATCCATAGGTGTTGTGATCGGTATTTTTCTGGATGTGCGGCGCTGTCGGGCTACTCTATGTTCTGGACCTGCTCGCGGATCTGCTCGATCAGCACTTTCATGTCAACCGAGACATGGGTCAGTTCCAGCGAACCAGATTTGGAGCCCAGGGTATTGGCCTCGCGGTGCAGTTCCTGAATCAGGAAATCCAGGCGTTTGCCCACTTCCCCGCCCGCATGGAGAAGTCGTTCGATCTCCTCAAGATGGGACGTCAGTCGCATGATTTCTTCTGCCACGTCAATGCGGATGGCAAACGAAGTGGCCTCCAGCAAGGCGCGGTCCTGCGCCGCTTCCGGCAGGGTGCTGCCGTCGGTCAGGGCCATGGCCTCTTTCCAGCGCTCCATGAACCGGGCCTTTTGCTGCTCCACCAGCCTGGGGACCATGGGCGTGGCGGAGGCGGCCAGGGCGCGCAACTGCGCGGTCCGTTCCAGCAGCATCTGCGCCAGGCGCGAGCCTTCGCGTTCGCGGGCTGCCATCAGGTCCTTCACGGCCTTTTTGGAGAGTTTCAGCAAATCCTCGCTGTAGTCGTGAGTGGATTTGTCTTCACCGGCGGCCATGCGCAGAACATCGGCCACACTGAGGGCAGCGGCTTCCGGCAGCCACGCACGCACCGTGTCTTCCAGGGAGCCCAGGCGCTGCAGGGTGGCGCTGGGGGGCGCTTTCAGCCCGCCGCCAGCATGGCTTTCCAGCGAAACGCGCAGTTCCACCTTGCCGCGCTTGAGTTTTCCGGTCAGAAGCTCACGCAGGGCCGGCTCGGCCTGCCGCAACTCATCCGGCAGCCGGAAAGCGAGATCGAGAAACCGGCTGTTGACCGAACGTATTTCCACACCGAGGCGTGCATTGCTGCCGTTGCCTGTATCGGCGTCTGAGGCTGTGCGTGCAGGGCTGGACTGGACGGCTGCATAGCCTGTCATACTGTAAACTGACATTCGTAACACGCTTTTCTAGAGTCAACAGGAGGGGTGATCCCGTCACCTTGCTTTAATCCCGAATTATGTCAGAGGTCAAGCCAGCGCCACTCCCACCCGATACCGTCATTGGCGGCTATCGCGTTGTGCGCAAGCTCTCGGCCGGCGGGTTCGGGGTAGTTTACTTGGCTGTGGACAACGAAGGGCAGCAGGTCGCCATCAAGGAATACCTGCCTTCCTCTCTGGCGAGCCGCCCCCCCGGCGAGTTGCTGCCGCAGGTGCAGCCGGAAAAACTCTCCTTGTACCGCCTCGGCCTCAAGAGTTTCTTCGAGGAAGGGCGTTCGCTGGCCCAGATCTCCCACGCCTCTGTGGTGAGTGTGCTCAATTTCTTTCGCGAAAACGAGACCGTGTACATGGTCATGAACTACCTGGAGGGCGGCACCCTGCAGGACTTCATCATCACGGCGCGTGAACTGAAAAAGCAGAAGGTGTTTCGCGAATCCACCATCCGTTCGCTGTTCGACGAGATCCTGCGCGGGCTGCGCATTGTGCACCAGCACAAGATGCTGCACCTGGATATCAAGCCGGCCAACATTTTCATCACCGACGACAACAAGGCGGTGATGATCGATTTCGGCGCCGCGCGTGAGGTGTTGAGCAAGGAAGGCAATTTCATCCGCCCGATGTACACGCCGGGGTTCGCCGCGCCCGAGATGTACCGGCGCGATTCTTCCATGGGCCCCTGGACCGACATCTACGCGATCGGCGCGTGTATTTACGCGACCATGCAGGGTTACCCGCCCAACGACGCGCCGCAGAGGCTTGAGAAAGACCGCCTGTCGCTTGCACTGTCCCGCCTGCGCGGCGTGTATTCCGACAACCTGATTGAAGTGGTTGAATGGTGCATGTCGCTCGATCCCCTGTCACGGCCCCAGTCGGTTTTTGCCTTGCAAAAAGAGCTCAGCCGCGAGGGCGAACGGCGCTACACCAAGCTGACAGTCGGCGAAAAGATGCGCCTGCAGTTTGACAACATGGTGTCGGACACCAAGAAAAGCGCGCGCAAGGCCACCGGCTTCGCGACAAGGTTCAAATGAAATTTTCCGTCTTCCAGGTCAGCCGCAAGGGCGGCCGCGAAAAAAACGAAGACCGAATGGGTTATTGCTACACCCGTGAATCCGGCCTGTTCGTGCTGGCCGATGGCATGGGCGGCCATCCCGAAGGTGAGGTGGCCGCGCAACTGGCACTGCAGACCATTTCTGCGCTGTACCAGAAGGAAGCCCGGCCCCTGGTCCGGGACACCACCGAGTTCCTGTCAAGCGCGCTGATGGCGGCGCATCACCAGATCATTCGTTACGCCAGCGAAAAGGGCATGCTGGACACGCCGCGAACCACGGTGGTGGCCGCCATCCTGCAGGGCACGGGCGCGACCTGGGTGCACTGCGGTGATTCACGGCTGTACGTGGTGCGCGACGGCGAACTGTTGACCCGTACCCGTGACCACTCCTACCTGGAGCAGCAAAACGCCGGTGTCATCAAGCTTGAGCGCATCAACCGCAACATCCTGTTTACCTGCCTCGGCTCGCCCTCCAAACCGGTGTTTGACATTGCCGGCCCGGTTGTGCTGCAGCAGGGCGACAAGCTCATGCTGTGCTCCGATGGCTTGTGGGGCAGCCTGACCGACGCCGAAATCGTGCGCCACATGGCTGCCAGCGGTGTGTCCGATGCAGTGCCTGACATGGTGGAGCACGCGCTTCGCAATGGCGGTGAGCACGGCGACAACGTGACTGTCCTGGCAATGGAGTGGGAGACACCCGACGCTTTTGAATCCACCCGGGGCGTCTCCACCGACAGCATCATGGACGGCGTATTTGCTTCCACCATCCAGGCCGGGGTGCTGGATACCGGCGTGGAAGACCTCGACGATGCGGCCATCGAACGCTCGATTGCCGAAATCAACGAAGCGATACGCCGCTCGGCCGCCAGGAAAGTCTGAGCCTCCGGCGGTATCGCCGCCGCGGTTGTGCAGGCCCCGGTTCTCACAGTTTCATTTTTTGTTCAGCCCTCGGCATGCCTTGCCAGAAAGCCCTTGTCATGAGTTCATTTGCAAGAAGCAGCGCCCGCGCCGCGGACCAGCTCCGCCCGGTTCGCATCACCCGCGCCTATACCGCCTACGCCGAAGGCTCGGTGCTGATCGAGTTCGGCAACACCAAGGTGTTGTGTACCGCTTCGGTGGAAGAAAAAGTCCCCGGCCACAAGAAGGGCAGCGGTGAAGGCTGGGTCACGGCTGAATACGGCATGTTGCCGCGCGCCACCCACACCCGCAGCGACCGCGAAGCCGCGCGCGGCAAGCAAAGCGGCCGCACGCAGGAAATCCAGCGCCTGATCGGCCGGTCCATGCGCGCGGTGTTCGACCTGAAAAAACTCGGCGAACGCACCATCCACCTCGATTGCGACGTCATCCAGGCCGACGGCGGCACCCGTACCGCCAGCATCACCGGCGCGTTTGTGGCCGCGCAGGACGCCGTGAACAAGCTGCTGGCCGAGGGCAAACTCAAGGAGACGCCCATTCATGGTCACGTCGCTGCCATTTCGGTCGGCATCGTTCAGGGCACGCCACTGCTGGATCTCGAATACATCGAGGACGCGGGCTGCGACACCGACATGAACGTCGTGATGACCGGCGCCGGCCACTACGTCGAAGTCCAGGGCACGGCCGAAGGCGCCGCATTTTCCCGCAAGGAAATGGACCTGCTGCTGCAGCTGGCCGAAAAAGGCATTGCCGAGCTGGTGCAGTTGCAGCAGCAATCGCTCCTGAATTGATAGCTGCTTGCGCTTGTGCCATAAGGGCTAGAGGCATTTTTTGCTTATGAAAATTATATTGGCATCAAATAACGCCGGAAAACTGGCTGAATTGCAGGCCATGCTGGCCCCGCTGGGTGTCACGCTGGTCAAACAGGCCGAGCTCGGCATCGGCGAGGCCGAGGAGCCTTTTCGCACCTTTGTCGAAAACGCCCTTGCCAAGGCGCGCCATGCGGCGCTGGCCAGCGGCCTGCCGGCGCTGGCCGACGACGCCGGCCTGTGTGTCGATGCCTTCGGCGGCCTGCCGGGCGTGGACACGGCCTACTACGCCACGCAGTTCGGCTACGCCAAAGGTGATGACAACAATGTGCATGCCCTGCTGGAGCAGATGGCCGGCATCACCGGGCGCCGCGCGGCGCTGGTCAGTACGCTGGTGGGGGTGCGATCTGCCGATGACCCCGAGCCATTGATAGCGGTGGGCCGGGTGACGGGTGAGATCGCCACCGAGCCGCGCGGCAGCAATGGTTTCGGCTTCGACCCGGTGATGTTGATCCCGTCTTTTGGCAAGACGTTTGCCGAGCTGCCTGTCGAGGTGAAAAACGCGAACAGCCACCGCGGCATGGCGGCGCAGCAGATGATGGGCTTGATGCGAGAACGCTGGCTGTAACCGCATCCACTGGCCATGAATTTTCCGATCTCCGTCGTCGGCGCCTCGCCTGCTGCAGAAAGTGGTGGCGCGCTGAAAGACATCCAGCACTACATGCGGGAAGGCACCCTTCGCCTGAGCGCGCTGCCGCCACTGTCGCTGTATGTGCACCTGCCCTGGTGCCTGAAGAAGTGCCCCTATTGCGACTTCAACTCCCACGAAAATCGTAGTGACCTTCCCGAGCAGCGCTACCTCGACGCGCTGATGGCTGACCTGGAAGCCTCGCTACCGCTGGTCTGGGGCCGCACGGTGCACAGCATTTTTATCGGCGGTGGCACGCCCAGCCTGTTTTCACCGCAAGCCATTGACCGGTTGATCGGCGACATCCGCGCGCGCCTGCGGCTGGAGCCCGACTGCGAAATCACGATGGAAGCCAACCCGGGTACTTTCGAGAAGGACCGCTTCCGGGCCTTCCGCAGCGCCGGCGTGACGCGGCTGTCCATCGGCGTACAGAGTTTTGACGACCAGCACCTGAAAGCACTGGGCCGCGTGCACGACCGCGCGCAGGCCATCGCCGCGGTCGAGGAAGCGGCGCAGGCTTTTGACACCTTCAACCTCGACATCATGTATGCCTTGCCTGGCCAGACGCTGGAAGGGCTGGAGCGCGACATGCGCCAGGCGCTGGCCTTTGCGCCGCCGCACATTTCGATTTACCACCTGACGGTCGAGCCCAACACCTTTTTTGCCAAACATCCGCCGGTGCTGCCGGAGGACGACGACGCTTACGCCATGCTGGACCGCATCACAGAGATGACGGCCGCCGCAGGCATGGACCGCTACGAGATCTCGGCCTATGCCAAACCCGGCCACCGCTGCGTGCACAACGTGAACTACTGGCAGTTCGGCGATTACCTCGGCATAGGCGCCGGCGCCCACAGCAAGCTCAGTTTTGCGCACCGCGTGGTGCGCCAGGTGCGTTTTCGCGACCCCAAGCTTTATATGGACAAGGCGCTGGCCGGCACGCCGGTGGCGCAGGACACTGAAGTGGCGCGCGTCGACTTGCCCTTTGAGTTCATGCTCAATGCACTGCGCCTGCGCGAAGGCTTCAAGCTGCAGGACTTCATCGAAAAAACCGGCCTGTCGCTGACCGCCATTCAGGCGGGACTGGATGAGGCCGAGCGCAAGGGCCTGGTCACGCGCGATTTTGTGAGCGTCAAGCCGACTGAGCGCGGTTTCGATTTTCTGAACGACCTGCAGGGCCTGTTTTTGACGGAATGACCGGGTGGGAGGCGCCGCAGGCCTTTAAGGTTTGCGTTTGGCCTCATAGGCGGTACCGGCCTTTTCAGGTCGGTGCGCTCTTGGCAGGGCCTGAGACACAGCCTGCCCAGTGCAGCCAGGTGCTGTTTTGCTTCTTGGCCGATGGGCGCCATGCCCCATGGTCCCGTGGTATGGCGATCACGTGTTCATGGGGTGAAGCACCCGCGAAGCTTGCAGGACCTTGCACTGTTCCAGTAAATGGCATTCCAGATCAGAGGATTCATGTCCCTGTCGCGGTTGTAAAACAGCGCCGCTCCGCCCGGCAATTGCCATCCAAGAAGCCTGACGCCGCTTCTTGGCAGCAATTGCCTCGCCGCAGGAGGCCCCAACGCCGATTCGATAGCCGTTCGGCCTTCACCATGCGCCCACCAGGGAATGTTGATGGACACATGGGACAGCTGGCCCGCAGAAAAGAAGAAAGTGAGGAACAGCACCGGAACGCCATTGTGTGATTTCGCGTCCAGGCCACACACACGTTCGCCGAGTGGGTTACCGGTCTCATGAAAGCATCTGACCTTAAACCCGCGGAATCTGTCATGAAGCGTCTTCTCGGTCCAGGTTTCCGAAAGATCGGTGTACTTGAATGTCACCGGCTGGCGCTCCGAGGAAAAGTAGAGCCGGTACTCTTCGATATGTTCGCGATAGACAAACACATACCCTGCAACCAGCGCGACAAGCAGCAGCAAAAAGGCAATGCGTCGAGCGTTGGGTGGGGCTTGAGATTGTTCGCCGGGGGACGTCATGGTCGTTCAGATTGATTGCAGCGCATGCCAGATGCTAAGCGACTGAAGGTCCCGCCTCCATTTTTACCCAGCCCGGACCCAGGCGAGCGCGTGCATCCCGTTAGCTCCAGTCGAGGCGGGTGTTAGGGTTAAACTAAGCCCTCTGGAAGCGTGGCAGAGTGGTCGATTGCACCGGTCTTGAAAACCGGCGATGGGAAACTATCCGTGAGTTCGAATCTCACCGCTTCCGCCAGACGGCCCGCCCGGGTCTGACGCCACACACCGAATCCCATGTTTTCTTCTCTTCTTGACAGGCTTGTTCTTGCCGGCTTGTTGCTGGGCATGGCCACCGGCACGGTCTGGGCGCAGGGCGGTTTGCCCTCTGGTGTGCAGTGGGGCATGAGCCCGGCGGAGGTGCGCGAAGCGGTGCCCGGGGTCCAGCCCGTGCGCCGGCCGCAGACGGTGGCCGGTGCGGTGGGGAGCTGGCGCGTGCCCGGCGTGGCACAGGATGACCTCCTGTTTGATGAAACCTTCTTTTTTGCGGATCAGGCCCTGCAGCGTGTCGAACTGCTTCATCAGGGCGATCCTGATGAATCGGGGGATGCCTTTGAAAGGCTGCTGTCCGCGTTGCGCGCCAGGTACGGGCCGGAACTGCAGTTGTACGGCGGCATGAGCAGCCTTGATGCGGGAAGCGCGTCCTGGGTGGTTGACGACACGGACATTCTGGCGATGCAGACCGGCCCGACAGGCCAAGTCCGGGTGCGGCTGATTTACAAAGCCCGTGTTCTCAAGGACGCCAGCGAGCTTTAGTCGCGGGGTTCACGGGGGCTTTTGCTCAAGCGGCCGCCAGCATGCCCCGGTTCTCAATAAACGCCACCACCTCTGCCAACCCGGTCTTGGTCTTCAGGTTGGTCATGACAAAAGGCTTGAGGCCCTTCGGCGTGGTGCGCATGCGGATCGTGTCCGCCTCCATCACGGCCAGGTCTGCGCCCACATGGGGCGCGAGGTCGGTCTTGTTGATGACGAACAAATCACTTTTGGTGATGCCTGGGCCGCCCTTGCGCGGGATTTTTTCGCCGGCGGCGACGTCGATCACGTAAATCGTCAGGTCGCTGAGTTCGGGGCTGAAGGTGGCGGCCAGGTTGTCGCCGCCGGACTCGACAAACACCACGTCGGCGTCAGGAAAGTCTTCCAGCATGCGGTCGATGGCTTCGAGGTTGATCGACGCGTCCTCGCGGATCGCGGTGTGCGGGCAGCCGCCGGTTTCCACACCCATGATGCGTTCGGCGTCCAGCGCGCCGCTGACGGTCAGGAGGCGCTGGTCTTCCTTGGTGTAAATGTCGTTGGTGATGGCTACCAGGTCGTACTTGTCCTTCATGGCCTTGCACAACATTTCCAGCAGGGTGGTCTTGCCGGAGCCAACGGGGCCACCGATGCCGACGCGCAAAGGGGGAAGTTTTTTGCTGCGGTTGGCGATGTGGTGCATGTTCATGGGAAGGGCCTTGAAGTTGGATGACTTCGCGCTCAGGAGCGGAAGAGTCGTGAATATTGGGTTTCGTGTTGCGATGAAAGAATCGCCAGCATCGGTGAGAAGGCCTGGCGATCATTGTCGGAAAGCCCCATCGCCGTATGGATGGCCGCCGGGATTCCCGCAGCCAGCCGCGCCAGGATGCGCTGGCCGGCGCTCTGGCCCAACGGCACGGACTTGAGGGCGGCCTGCATCATGTTTTCGGCCCAGCCGAAGGTGTAGGCGCTCAGGCAGTCGGACACGTCGGCGGCAAGGGGCGAAGCCGCGAGCGCAAAGGTGACGGGGTAGGTGGGTGGCAGTTGCGCGCAGGCGTCGATCTGCACATCGCTGACGCTGTGGTGGTTGCGCAACCACTCCAGCAGCGAACGGCCCATCTGTTCGGCCTGAAGGCGCAGCTCGCTTGTTTCGCGGGTCTGCAGCACCCAGTCATTGAGGGCTTTTACCCGCTCAAGGTCTTTGTTGCGCCAGGCCGGGATGGCCTGGGCGATCACCGCCAGGTCGCCGCGCGCCAGGCTCAGGTGCAGCTGGTCGCTGAGCCAGTCGGCTGCTATGCTTTCTGTAGCTACTCCCGCCCGGTCCACGCCGGCTTCCAGCCCTTCCGAGTAGGAAAAACCGCCGACAGGCAGGGCCGGGGAGGCCAGCCAGATCAGTTGCAGCAGGCTGGCGGCCGGCAGGGGCTGGGCCGTGGCGCTCAATGGCTGTGTGGCTTGTGTGGGTGGATCGGGTTTGCGACCGGCTGCGCATGTTCATGGCTGTGACCGTGGTCGTGGTCGTGGCTGCAGCCAGGTCCGTGCACGTGGGGCGCAGGCGCTGCAGCGGGTGCATGCGCGTGGCCGTGCCCCCCCGCGCTGTAGGCGCCGCCCTCGGGCTCGAAAGATTCGCTGACCTCGTTAACGATCAAATGCATGGCGCGCAGCATCTCGGCCAGCACATGGTCGGGTTCGATCTTCAGGTGGTCCGGCTTGAGCTCGATGGGCACATGGCGGTTGCCCAGGTGGTAGGCCGCGCGTGTCAGGTCGAAGGGGCTGCCGTGCGAGGTGCAGGCGGTGATACGCAGCACGCTTTGGGGTGCCGCGACCACGCGGACCATGGAGCCGTCTTCAGCCACCAGCACATCACCGCCGCGCACCAGCGTGCCGCGCGGCAAAAAAATGCCGAGCTGGCGGCCCTGCGAGTCGGTGGCCTCGAAGCGGCTTTTCTGCCGGATATCCCAGTCGAGTTCGACAGTCGCCGCGCGTTTGAGCAATACCGGCGCCAGGCCGGCGCCCTGCGGCATGATTTTGGAAACCTGGAGCATGTGGAATGGGGTTTCAAAAAAGAAAGTAACGCTGCGTCATCGGCAGGCTGGTCGCCGCTTCACAGGTCAGCAACTGGCCATCAGCGCGCACGGAGTAGGTCTGTGCATCAACCTCCATCCTTGGCGCATAGTCGTTGTGGATCATGTGGCGCTTCTGCACGCCGCGGATGTTTTTCACGGCGGCGAGGTTCTTGGCCAGGCCAAACTTCTCCTTGATACCACCGGCGAAGCCCGCCTGCGAGACGAAGGTCAGCGAGCCTTTGGCGATGGCGCCACCGAAGCCGCCGAACATCGGACGGTAGTGCACCGGCTGCGGTGTCGGGATGGACGCATTCGGGTCACCCATGGCCGCCATCGCAATGAACCCGCCCTTGAGGATCAGTGCCGGCTTGATGCCGAAGAAGGCCGGCTTCCAGACCACCAGGTCGGCCCACTTGCCGAGCTCGATGGAGCCGACCTCGTGCGCGATGCCGTGGGCAATCGCCGGGTTGATGGTGTATTTGCTGATGTAACGCTTGACGCGGAAGTTGTCGTGCCTGGAATCCGATTGTCCTGAGCCTGTCGAAGGGCTGGCAAGATGGCCGCGCTGCAGCTTCATCTTGTGCGCGGTCTGCCATGTGCGAATGATGACCTCGCCGACGCGGCCCATGGCCTGGCTGTCGCTGCTCATCATGCTGATCGCGCCCAGGTCGTGCAACACGTCTTCGGCGGCAATGGTTTCCTTGCGGATGCGGCTTTCGGCAAAGGCCAGGTCCTCGGCAATCGCCGGGTCCAGGTGGTGGCAGACCATCAACATGTCGACATGTTCGTCCAGCGTGTTGACGGTGTAAGGCATGGTCGGGTTGGTCGAGGACGGCAGGAAGTTCTGCTCGCCCACGACCTTGAGGATGTCGGGGGCATGGCCGCCGCCTGCGCCTTCGGTGTGGAAGGCGCACAGGGTTCGGCCCTTGGTCGCGGCAATCGTGTTCTCGACAAAACCGCTTTCATTGAGCGTGTCGCTGTGGATGGCGACCTGCGTGTCGGTCTCATCCGCCACGTCGAGGCAGTTGCTGATCGCGGCCGGCGTCGTTCCCCAATCCTCGTGCAGTTTCAGGCCGATCACGCCGGCATCGATTTGTTCATGCAGCGCGGCCGGCAGGCTGGCGTTGCCCTTGCCCAGAAAGCCCAGGTTCATCGGGAAGGCGTCGGCGGCCTGCAGCATGCGCTCAATGTTCCAGGGGCCGGGCGTGCAGGTGGTGGCAAAGGTGCCGGTGGCCGGACCGGTGCCGCCACCCAGCATGGTGGTGATACCCG
>CBFGNA010000022.1:0-12642 GCA_965650045.1 uncultured Polaromonas sp. | reverse complement strand
GTTGCTGCGACAGCGTCGGCTGACTCACGCCGACCAGTTCCTCAAGCTCACCGACCTTCAGTTCGCCCTGCGCCAACTGGCACAAGAGCAACAGCCGGTCGGGATTGGACAGCGCCTTCATGAGGCGGCTGGCTGCGACAGCGGAGCCGCGGAGAACCGCTGTTTCCATCATGGTGTCAGGCTGCATCTGATGACCTTTGTTTTTTATTTAACTTGCAGATAGTATATTGAAAAACAAACTATCAATCAATATAATAAAAAAGGCATTCATTCATCAGTCACCTTGAAAGAAAGCATGTTGTGAACCCCACGGTCAGGAGTTTCTTTGATCCCGCCACCTGGACGGTCAGCCATGTCGTGTATGAAACCGAAGGGTCAGCCTGCGCGGTCATCGACGCCGTGCTGGACTACGATCCCAAGTCGGGCCGTACCCGGACCACTTCGGCCGATGTGCTGATGGCGTTCATCCAGGAAAAACATCTCCAGGTCCTGTGGATTCTGGAAACGCACGCCCACGCCGATCACTTGTCGGCGGCCCATTACCTGCGACGCAAGCTTGGCGGAAAGATCGCAATCGGCGCGGCCATCACCGCGGTGCAGAAGGTGTTCATCGGCATCTTCAATCTGGAACCGGCGTTTAGAACGGACGGGCATCAGTTCGACCACCTCTGGCATGACGGTGAGACTTTCGCCATTGGCGGACTGACGGCCGAAGCGCTGTCGGTGCCGGGGCACACGCCTGCCTGCATGGCCTACCGTATCGGTGACGCCGTTTTTGTCGGCGATACCCTGTTCATGCCCGACGTGGGAACCGCGCGCTGCGATTTCCCGGGAGGCGATGCGCACAGCCTGTACCGGTCTGTGCAAAAGTTGCTGCGCCTGCCGGATGAAACGCGCCTGTTCATGTGTCACGACTATCCGCCCAACGGCCGTTCGCCTGGCTGGCAAACCACCGTAGCGGCTCAAAAGGCCTGCAACATCCACATCCGCGATGGCATCAGCGAGGACGAGTTCGTGGCGATGCGGACCGCACGGGATGCGACGCTGGAGATGCCGGGGTTGATCCTGCCGTCGATACAGGTCAACATCCGGGCCGGCGAGATGCCGCCCAGTGAGGACAACGGTGTGTCCTACCTGAAGATTCCCCTCAACCGGCTGTGAGGCAGCAGTCAGCGCGGATGCGGCAGGCTTAGCGTCTGCTGGCGGGGCAGGTGCTGATGCCCAGCAGGCTGTAGAGCGGGCAAAAGCCCACAGCGCCCGTTAGCAGGGGTACCAGGCCGAGGTAACCCCAGGGGCCGATGCTGCCGGCGGAAGCCAGGGCCGTCAGAACCAGCCCGGCCACCAGGCGCAAGCCGCGGTCCGTGACACCTTCATTGATCTTCATGGTGCGTCCTTTTTTTTCGTGATGCCGTGCCATGCACAGCAGAACCACTCTAGGCCCCGGGCGCGTCAGAGACACTGATCTGGATCAAGCCTGTGCGGTTCAGGGCGCGAGGCGGCCGGAAGGTGCGCGCACCGGCATGGCTTCGTTCCACCGCTTGATCCACATCAAGCATGGCGGTGCGCCAATGCGGCACAGTGACTCATCCCCGTGAAGATCCCGCCATGACCACCGCTTCTCCTGAGCTGCTGCAACGATTCGACATCCCCGGGCCGCGCTACACGTCCTATCCCACCGCAGACCGGTTTGTCGAGGCCTTCACAGCGGCTGACTACGGGCAGGCCCTGGCCCAGCGGCGCTCCGGGGCGGGCAAGCCGCTGTCGCTTTATGTGCATATCCCGTTTTGCGAATCGCTGTGTTACTACTGCGCCTGCAACAAGATCGTCACACGGCATCACAGCCGGTCCGCCGCCTACCTGCGTTATCTGGGCCGGGAAATTGAGCTGAACATGGCGCAACTGGGTGCCTGCCAGACCGTGACGCAGCTGCACCTGGGCGGCGGCACGCCGACTTTTCTGTCCGACGGCGAACTCGGGGAACTGATGGCCATGCTTGGGCGCAGCTTCAGGCTGGCGCCGGGCGGGGAATATTCCATCGAGGTGGATCCGCGGACGGTGGATGGAAGTCGCTTGCGCACGCTGTCCCAACTCGGCTTCAACCGGCTGAGCTTCGGCGTGCAGGACTTTGACGCCGACGTCCAGAAAGTCGTGCACCGCATCCAGCCCTTGCGCCAAGTCAGCATGCTGGTGACCCAGGCCCGCGAGCTGCACTTTGACTCCATCAACATGGACCTGATTTACGGCTTGCCGCGGCAGACGCCTGAAACGTTTGCGCGCACGCTGGAGCAGGTGGTGCAGATCAGGCCGGACCGTATCGCTCTGTATGCCTATGCACACCTGCCCGAGCGTTTCAAGCCGCAGCGCCGGATTCATTCGGCCGAGCTGCCCGGCGCTGCTGCAAAGATGGCCATGCTGGCGCAGTCGCTGGCAGCTTTCGAAGCCGCCGGCTACGTGTACATCGGCATGGACCATTTTGCGCTGCCCGCCGATGCGCTGGCTGTGGCCAAACGCCAGGGCCGGCTGCACCGCAATTTCCAGGGCTACAGCACCCAGCCCGATTGCGACCTGATCGGGCTCGGTGTGTCGGCGATAGGCCGCATCGGTGCGACCTACAGCCAGAACGCCAAGACCATGGCCGAATATGCCGACCATCTGGACCAGGGGCGCCTCCCGGTGGCCCGGGGGCTGGCGCTCAGCCGCGACGACCTGGCACGACGCGCGGTCATCATGGCCTTGATGTGCCAGGGGCAGGCGTTGTTCGAGTCCATCGAGCAGGCCTGGTTGCTGGATTTCCGGAGCTACTTCGCGGCCGAACTTGAGCAGTTGCGCGAGCTGGCGGACGCCGGGCTGGTGGTGCTCGACGACGCAGGGATCGAGGTGACGGCGCA
Organism: uncultured Polaromonas sp.; assembly: GCA_965650045.1. Lineage (GTDB taxonomy): Bacteria > Pseudomonadota > Gammaproteobacteria > Burkholderiales > Burkholderiaceae_C > Polaromonas. Next base: position 9,754 of record CBFGNA010000022.1, on the reverse strand, counting down.
GGGCTGGTTTTTTGTGCGGGCGGTGGCCATGGTGTTTGACCGCCATCTGCAGGCGGATCGTCACCGCGTGCGGTTCTCGCGCATCATCTAGGCTGGAGCAAGCCCTCATGTCCGCAACACTTGCCTTGACCTCGCTGCTCATGGGCCTCGCGGGCGGCCCGCATTGTGCCGCCATGTGTGGCGCGGCTTGCACCGGCATCGCCCGCATGGGTCCGCGTCCATCGGCCGCGCCGGTGTCACGCGCACTGTGGCGTTTCCAGGCCGGCCGGCTGGCGGGGTACTCACTGGCGGGCGCAACCGCGGCGCTGGCGGTGCAAAGCCTCGCCTGGCTGACGGCCAGCATGGCGGCATTGCGACCGGTCTGGACGCTGTTTCACCTGCTGGTTCTGCTCTGGGGCCTGATGTTGCTGGCCCGGGCCCGTCAGCCAGCCTGGGTGGGCGACGCCGGACGTGCGGTGTGGGCACGATTGCGGCCTGTGGCCGCGGCGCCCGGCGGCGTTTTTATCACCGGGGCGTTATGGGCTTTCATGCCTTGCGGGCTGCTCTATTCGGCCCTGCTGGTGGCGTCCCTGAGCGGCGGTGCGTTCGCTGGCGCCATGTCGATGGCACTGTTCGCCGCAGGCAGCAGCCTGTCGCTGGCGCTCGTGCCCTGGCTGTACGACAAGTTGCAGGACCGCGGCAACTGGTGGCGCCGGGATGGGGGTACACGGGCGGCGGGCGCGTTGCTGATGGCCACTGCGGGGTGGGCACTTTGGTCTGACGTCTTTCACCGTGTTGCCGAATGGTGCGGCCTGGCCTGAGGCCGCACGCTCAATCCACGCCATCGAGTGAGACGGTTTCGAGGTAGGTGGGCATATGGCAGTGCCAGCCCAGTTCACGCTCGATGCGCTGACGCATGGCATCGGCGGCGGCAGGTTCGCCATGGGTGATAAATGTCTGCCGGGGAGCCGCCTTGAAGCCGCGCAGCCATTGGAGGATTTCACCGGCGTCCGCATGGGCCGACAAGTCATCGAGCAGGGCCACTTCCGCGCGCACGGGGACGTCTTCGCCATGGATGCGCACGCTGGGTGCGCCGCTGGCGATGGTGGCGCCGCGTGTCCCGCCCGCCTGGAAACCCGCAAAGACGATGGTGTTGCGCTTATCAGGCGCGAACGCCTTGAGGTGGTGCACCACCCGGCCGCCGGTGGCCATACCGCTGGCCGCAATGATCACCATCGGGCCGCGCCGGGCATTGAGCAGCCGGGATTCTTCCGGTGACTGCACGATATGCGCCGTATGCGCCATGGCTTCGCACTGCGCCGGGGTCAGCCGCAGCTCGCCCGGATGCTTTTCATAGGCGCGCGTGGCGCTGGTGGCCATCGGGCTGTTCAGGTAAACCGGCAGGTGGTGCGGCACCACCCCCTGGGTCTTGAGAACGTCCATGCAATGCAGCAGGGTTTGCGCGCGACCGACGGCGAAGGCCGGAATGATCACCACACCCCCACGCGCCACGGTGCGTTTGATCACCATGCCCAGCGCCAGCAGCGGGTCGGCGTTTTTGTGCTGGCGATCCCCGTAAGTGGATTCGACCACCAGGTAGTCCGCGCCGTCCATCTGCACCGGTGCCTTGAGGACCATGTCGTTGGGCCGGCCGATATCGCCGGAAAACAGGATGGAGTGGATGCCGTTGTCCAGCTGCACAAAGGCCGAGCCCAGCATGTGGCCCGACGGCGAGAACCGGGCGCTCAGGCCGGGTGCCGGATGCCAGTTTTTTCCATACGCGACCGGATGCAGCAGGCGCAGGCAGTGTTCGGCATCCTGGCGTGTGTACAGCGGCTGCGCCGGCGTGTGTCTGGAAAGGCGATGCAGGTTGGCGTACTCGGCTTCTTCTTCCTGCAGGTGACCTGAATCGGGCAACAGGATGCGGCACAGGTCGGCCGTTGCCGGGGTGCAATAAACCTTGCCGCGAAACCCCTGGCGCGCCAGCAGGGGCAGGTAGCCGCTGTGATCGATGTGCGCATGCGTAAGGATGACGGCATCGATGCTGGCCGGCGGGACCGGCAGGGACGACCAGTTGCGTAGCCGCAGCTGTTTATAGCCCTGGAACAGCCCGCAATCGACCAGGATTCTGGCATCGCCCTGGCTGACAAGGTATTTGGAGCCGGTGACGGTGTCGGTGGCCCCTAGGAACTGGAGTTGCATTGCCGCAGTCTGGACGCTCCTGCGGCGCCAGGCTTGCGCTGGATCAAGTCAGCCTGCTGGTGCCCACTGCAAGGCTGCGCGGGCGGCGGCCAGGTCCCAGCCGGCCCAGCCGCAGCTTTTGAAAAGCACCGGGCCTGGGGTGCGTGTGGCCTGGCTGCGGACCACGTCGGCCAGCGTGGCGAAGCGGCCGACGTCCAGGCCGGACTGCAGCAGGTCGCCTGCCTCGTGGGCGGCGTCACCCGTGTCCACCAGCACCGAGCCGGTGTTTGCAACATGCCGGCACAGTTCGCCGCCGAGTTCAAGCATGGCCGGGGTGAATGCGCCGACGGCAGCAATAAAACCATCGTTCCGGGGCCGGGCGTCCAGCACCACGCCGCTGGCGGGTGTGCACGTGACCACCAGCGGGCAGCTGGCCAATTCGGCATTGGCGTCGCGGCTGACCTGTGCGCGCAAGCCGAGTGATCGCGCGTGGGCGGCCAGGGCCTGCGCGCTTTCGGGGCGTCGCGAAGCAATCACCACCTCGGCGATGCCGAGGCCCTCGGCAAACGCTTCCAGGTGTGCCCGGCCCTGCACACCCGCACCGACGACCAGCAGGGGGCCGCGGGTGTTGGGCGCCAGCCGCTGCGCTGCGAGCAGCGACACGGCCGCTGTGCGTCGGGCCGTGACGGTCGGCCCATCCAGCACCAGCCGGCGTTCACCGCTGGCGATGTCGAACACCACCACATCCCCCTGGATGGTGGCGCGTGCCGTCCCCGCATTGGCAGGTGTGAAGGTGATCAGTTTGGTGATCGCGACGCGGCTGTCCATGGCCGGCATCACGAACAGGCTGGCGCCGCCGGCCATGGGCAGGACCAGCCGTTCCGGCACCTGGACCGAGGGGTCGGTGAGCAGGCGGGCGATCTCCCCGGCCAGGCCAACGTAAGGCAGACGCGCTGCGGTTGCCGCGGCGTCGAGCAGGAAAGGCGGGTTGTTCATGGAGGCATGGTAGCGGGCCCGGGGCGGCGGTTTTCTCCTACATCGCGTCGGGCCGTGCACCGGGTTGCCTGTCGGGGGCGCCTGCCTACGATGGGCTCAGTTGTTACCAGGAGCTTTTCATGTTTTCCAGCCACCTTCCCCCCGTTCACCACATTCCGCGCGAATACCTTTTTGCCGGCGCCGGCTTGGTGCTGGTGATTGCGATGCTGTTCGGTGTGGCCGCGGTCGCCAGCGGGCAGGTGGAAAAGGCCGAGCTGCGCCATTCGATGCTTGTCTCCCAGCGCGTAGCCATTGCCCAGTGCGTCGAAACATTTGGCGGCATCGAGCTCAATAAATGCGTGATTCAGGCCCAGGCCGCTCCTGCGGACAGCGGCCGGACCGTCACCACCCTGGCTGACAACAGCGGCGGCTTCACCCGCAACCATGCGATGTCGGCAGGCGCCAGCCAGGGCCTGATTCCAGTCGCATTCAGCACGCATCGCTGATTCCCGGTCTTCCCCTGCGCCCTGAGGGCATGCGGCGCGCTGGCGCGCCGTAGGGGTGTTTCCAGAGATGTTTGCAGCCGGGTTAGCATGGCCCTCATGAAACTGTCCCGTCTGCTTCAACCGCGCAACCCTCTGTTCTGGCTGATGCTGGCGCTGAATGCCTTGTCAATGGCGCTGGCCTGGATCGTGCAAAACCGTTCGCTCAACGTTGCTGCCATGCTGGTGGTCGGCGGCTTTGCACTGGCCAATGCGCTGATCGGCACCTGGTTGCTGTGGCGCCTGCTGCGCGACGAACCCGTGCCGCCCGGGCCTAACTGATGGCGCCGGCGCCGGCGGCAATGTCGGTGCGGTTGGCCAGTGCCGCCGTGATGGCCACCCGCAGGCCCCGCACCAGTTCTTCCGTCGCCATCGCCGGCTGTCCCTGTCCGGGCAACCAGGGCACATGAATGAACCCGCCGCGGGTGCGCTTGAAACCGCGCCGCGTGGCCAGGGCATGCATCAGCCCGTAAAAAACATGGTTGCAGACAAAGGTGCCGGCGGTCTGCGAGACCTCGGCGGCGATGCCTTCGCGCTGCAGGGCCTGCAGCATGGCCTTGATCGGCAGGCTGGTGAAATAGGCCGCTGGCCCGCCCGCCACCACGGGGGTGTCCACCGGCTTGGCCGCGGCGTTGTCCGCAATTCGTGCGTCATTGACATTGATGGCGATACGCTCCAGCGAGATCGCGGCGCGCCCGCCGGCCTGGCCCACGCAAATCACCAGCGCGGGCCGGTGCTCGCGCAGCAGGCGGGCCAGTTCCACGAGCGATGCGTTGAAAACCGTTGGCAGTTGCGCTGCCACCACCTTGTGCCCGGCGATGCGCCGGCCGTGGAGCAACTGAACGGCCAGCCAGCTCGGGTTCAGGCTGTCACCGCCGAAAGGGTCAAAACCGGTCAGCAAGACCTTGGGAGCCGGGCTGGCCATGATGGATGTGCGCATGGGCGTATTGTGCGTATTTGTGCGCAGCTTGCACGGGGTGCGCCGGCAGCCTTGCTTTTCTGGCTAACATGGCCGGATGACTGCTCCCCGTTCACCTGACGGCCTGGTGGCCGATATTTCGCTGGCCCGGCGAGAGGCCCGCCCCCTGGGCTGGCCTGCAGCCGTGCCGCCCGACCTGCCTGCAGGCTACGCTGCTGCTCTGGCCGTGCGCGCCGTGCGCATCGCGGCGGGCGAACAACCGGTGGGCTACAAAGTCGGTTTTACCAACCGCACGATCTGGCCGCGTTACGAGGTGTATGCGCCGATCTGGGGGACGGTCTGGCAAAGCAGCCTGAGCCGGGTTGATGCGGCCAGCCCCCATGCGGGCGTGCTGTCGCTAGCCGGCCTGTGCGAGCCGCGCATCGAGCCCGAGATCGTGTTTGGCCTGCGCGCCGTGCCGCCCCGTGGCGGCACCCTGGCGCAGCTGGCTGCCTCGATTGCCTGGGTGGCTCACGGTTTCGAGATCGTGCATACGCATTTTCCCGGCTGGAAATTCAGCGCCGCACAAGCCGTGGCCGACGAAGGTCTGCATGGCCGGCTGCTGGTCGGGCGGCCGGTCGAGCTGGAATCTGGCTGCGCGCCGGATGCGCTGGCAGAGGCTTTGTCCGCCCTTCGTCTCAAGCTGTACGGCGACGGAGTCTGCAAGGACGAGGGAACAGGCGCCAACGTGCTCGACGGCCCGCTGCAGGCCCTGCTGCATTTCGTCAACGAAATCGGCGCCACGCCCGGCGCGCCGTCGCTGCAGGCCGGCGACATCGTCACCACCGGGACCCTGACCGACGCCTGGCCGGTGCTGCCGGGGCAGACCTGGCATACCGAATTGCAAGCCGCTGGTCCGGTCGCCAGCCAGTTGGTGGGGCTGACCGTCCGCTTCGAGTAAAGCCCTATTTGCGGATGACCGCGCCAGTTTCGCGGTCGAACTCGACGCGCCGGATCTGACCGTTCTGGCCCGGGAACCCGTCAAAAACCGCGCGCACCAGGTAGGGCGCGATGGTGGGCAGGGCGGCCTGGCCTTCATAAACCGCATGCGACTCGAACACCGCGCGCGGCTGGCCCGGCGGGCTGCCCTGCTGGTCCAGCACGCGCAGGTTGATCTGGTTGAACTGCACGGTGTAGGGCACGATGCGGTCGCCCAGGTAAGTCGGCCCGAATCGGCTGGGTGCCCAGTAGCCGGGAAAGACCTGGCCGGCCGCATTGCGGTAGGGTGGGTAAAACACCAGCCGGTCGTCGTAAACCGGCTGGCGGTAGCTGCGTTCCTGTGGCTGGGTGACCCATCCGAGCTCGACCAGCAAGCGTGCGGGCTGGCCCGGTGCCGCCTTGCGCAGGCCGAGTTTCTCCAGCTCCTGCTGGGCATAGGACTGATAAGTCGCCAGTTCCAGCTCGGGCGGCGGCTGCGACGGGCTGAACGGAGGCTGGATGAACGTGAAACTCGCACCGGCGGCGTCTGACGGCCACTGGTTGAAATTGCTGACCTGGGTCACGAGGGGACTGGCGCATGCTGTCAGCAGCCCGGCGGCGAGGCCAGCCAGCGCCAGGCGGAGGCGGGGAAAGGGGTTCAGGGTCATGATGGGTAGAGGGTATACCCAGCGACATGGTTCCCGCCCAAAGCGCGCGTTCAAGTAAAGTCGTTCCGATCATCAAAACAGGTGCCTGCCGCAGGCACACAAGGAAAGCTGCATATGAAATGGGAAGGCAACCGCCAGTCTGACAACGTCGAAGATCGCCGCAGCAGCGGCGCGGGGCTGGGCGGCGGTGGCCTGCTTGGCGGCCGCAGCATTGGCATTGGCACCATCGTGGTGGCGCTGGTCGGTGGCTGGATCTTCGGCATCAACCCGCTGACGCTGCTCGGCATGCTCAGCGGCGGCGCGCCGACCGCCCAGGTGCAGCAGGGTCCGGCCCAGCGCCCCCCGGCGGACGACCGCATGGCCAGTTTTGTGTCCACCGTGCTGGCCGACACCGAAGATGTCTGGAAGGATGTGTTCGCCAAAGGCGGCGGCAGCTACCAGGAGCCGCATCTGGTGCTGTTTCGCGGCGCCACCCAGACCGCCTGCGGCCAGGGCCAGGCGGCCATGGGGCCGTTTTATTGTCCGGCGGACCAGAAGGTCTACATCGATCTCGGTTTTTACGAGACCCTGCAGAAACGGCTGGGCGCGCCCGGCGACTTTGCCCAGGCTTATGTGATTGCCCATGAGGTGGGCCACCATGTGCAGAACCTGCTGGGCATCAGCGGCAAGATGGACCAGATGCGGGGACGGGTCAGCAAGGTGGAATACAACGGCCTGAGTGTCAAGCTGGAGTTGCAGGCCGACTGTTTTGCCGGGGTCTGGGCCAACCATGCGCAGCGCGCCCGCGCCATCCTGGAGCAGGGCGATGTCGAGGAGGCCATGAACGCCGCCGCGAAAATCGGCGATGACGCGCTGCAGCAGGCGGGCGGCGGCCGGGTGGTGCCCGAGAGCTTTACCCACGGCACCAGCGCCCAGCGGGCACGCTGGTTCAACACCGGCCTGCAGCAGGGCAACGTTCAGGCCTGCGACACCTTCAGCGCCCGGAGTTTATAGCCAAATTGTCCTCCAGCCCTTATGGGACGGGCGCAGGTAGCTATAAAATTGGTAGCAAATTGGCACTCGCCAGGGATATGAAGGGGGCTGGCCCGGTGGCCTGCAGGGAGTTGCAGGCCGGCTTGCCGGCTGTTTTTGCCCAAAGTGCGACAATAGGGGCTTGAGGAAGCGCTGTCCACGCCCAGTGATCGCTGATCACGCACCGACGCTCAGCCGTCTTTCTTTTGCCACCAGCCGAGCTGTTGGCCCCTCACGCGCCCCGGCAGACCCGTCCCGGCCCGCGCGCCATCCGCTATCTACACATGCTGGAGTCAGGTCGGGCTTTTCCTTATGACATCTTCTTTTTCCAATCTATCGCTGGCAGAACCGCTGGCCCGCGCCGTGGCCGAGATGGGCTACGAAACCATGACCCCGATCCAGGAGCAGGCCATCCCGGTCGTTCTGCAGGGCAAGGACGTGATGGGCGCAGCCCAGACCGGCACCGGCAAGACCGCCGCCTTCGCGCTGCCTTTGTTGCAGCGCATGATGAAACACGAGAACGCCTCGACTTCACCGGCCCGCCACCCGGTGCGCGCGCTGGTGTTGCTGCCGACGCGTGAACTTGCCGTTCAGGTCGCGCAGCAGGTCGAGCTCTACGCCAAGTACACCAATCTGCGCAGCACCGTGGTGTTCGGCGGCATGGACATGAAGCCGCAGACTGCCGAGCTCAAAAAAGGCGTTGAGGTGCTGGTCGCCACGCCGGGGCGCTTGCTGGACCACATCGAAGCCAAAAACGCGGTGCTGAATCAGGTCGAATACGTGGTGCTGGACGAAGCCGACCGCATGCTGGACATCGGCTTTCTGCCGGATCTGCAGCGCATCCTCAGCTATTTGCCCAAGCAGCGCATCACCTTGTTGTTCTCCGCGACCTTCTCGCCCGAGATCAAGCGCCTGGCGTCCAGCTACCTGCAGGACCCGGTCACCATCGAGGTCGCACGCTCCAACGCCACGGCTTCGACCGTCGAGCAGCATTTCTACAGCGTCAGCGCCGACGACAAGCGCCGCGCACTGCACCAGGTCCTCAAGGCCCGCGGCATCAAGCAGGCCTTTGTGTTCGTCAACAGCAAGCTCGGTTGCGCGCGGCTGGCCCGTTCGCTGGAGCGCGAAGGCCTGAAAACCACCGCGCTGCATGGCGACAAGAGCCAGGATGAGCGCCTGAAAGCGCTGGACGCCTTCAAGAAGGGCGAAGTTGACCTGCTGGTCTGCACCGACGTGGCCGCCCGCGGCCTGGACATCAAGGATGTGCCGGCGGTGTTCAATTTCGACGTGCCCTTCAACGCCGAAGACTATGTGCACCGCATCGGCCGTACCGGCCGTGCCGGTGCCTCCGGTCTGGCGGTGAGTTTTGCCGCCAGCAGCGACCAACGCCTGGTCGCCGACATCGAAAAACTCATCAAGACCAAAATTGAACTCGAACCGATGGAGTTCGAGGAAGACCAGCCGCGCATCAAGGAGCAGGGCCGCATCAACGACGGCCGCCGCATGTACCGCGACACCGGCGACCAGCCGCCGCGTGACGCCGATGCGTCGGCCCCGCGCGAGCGCCGCGAGTCGCGTGAACCCCGTGAGCGCCGTGAATACGCGCCGCGCCAGGCCGCACCGCGCGACCCCTTCTTTGACAAGCCCTACGAATCAACCCTGCCCGCTGAAGCCAAGCCGGCCTGGGAAGAAGCGGCCAAGGGTTCGTCCTCGCGCAGCAGCGTCTCGGCCAACATCAAACCCAAGAAAAAAGTCGCGGCGCTGTTCAAGACGGCGGGCTGATCCCCGCTGGCCGTGTGGCCAGCGTCGGCAGCAGCCTACCCCGCCTGGCGTGTGCGTCCGATGGGCGCCGACGCACCTGCCGCCTAGACTGACTGCATGCCTTCCGTACCCGCCGCCGAGCCTACGACACTGCGCCGGCCCTCGCGCCTGCGCGCTTTTCTCGAACCGCTTCGACCCATCCAGCGCGCCACCCGGCTCTGGATAGACGCCGACGGTCTGCGCATGAGCGCGGCCATGTCCTTCTACGGCATCCTGAGTCTGGCGCCCTTGCTGGTGCTGCTGGTCGCGGTGCTCGGCTGGTGGCTGGACCGCAGCTACATCGAAGCCAGCCTGGTGCACCAGATTGCCGACGTGGTGGGTGAACAGGGGGCGCAACTGGTGCAGCAGGCGCTGACGAGTGCGCAGGAACCGGCCGACGGCCTGCTGGCCTCGGTGATTGCCTTCGGCCTGTTGCTGTCCGGTGCCACCGGCGTGTTTGCCGAGCTGCAGGACGCTTTCGAGCGCCTGTGGCGGCGAGACACCGGCGAGGTACCCAAACAGAAGTGGTGGTACAGCGCCTCGCTGCGCCTGCGCGGCATCGCCTACATCCTGGCTTTTGGTTTTTTGCTGCTGACATCGCTGGCGATTTCGGCGCTGCTGAGATTTCTCACGGGCTGGGCGGGCAGCTACCCGCCGCTGGAAAAAATCGCGCTGGCCATCAATGAGGGGGTGACCATGACCTTTTGCGCGGCGCTTATTGT
>CBFGNA010000021.1:0-12894 GCA_965650045.1 uncultured Polaromonas sp. | reverse complement strand
CGGGCACATCCAGCCGGTGAATTCCACGGTGGCACCCCAGGCCAGGGCCGGCAGGTGCAGCAGCGGCACCCAGCGCCAGCAGAGGGCCAGCAAGCCGCCGCCCACCGCGAAGGCGATGAACAGCAGATGCAGCGCCAGCACCAGGTCGGCCAGAAACGAGGTCATCATTTGCTACGTATTTGATAGCTGTCAGCGCTTGTCAGACAAGGGCGGAAGGCCGATTTGATCATGTATGGGAGGGTGCGGCGCTGGAGCCGGGCTCAAGCCGTGATGATCCAGCCTTCGACCGGATCGATGTCCGCGGGCAGGCCGTAGCGCGGTGCGCCCTGCGCCTGCGCCCAGGCCGCCTGCATCAGGCAGAGCACGGCATCCAGCCCATCGCCGCTGCCGTCATCGACCAGTGTGTCGCGCTGCGCATGGCTGAGCTTGAGCCGCAGGCCCAGCCGGGTCTGGCCCATCTCCAGGGCGTGGATCAGGTCCTTGCGCGCGATCAGGCGCTCGGGCGTTTGTTTGAGGCGGTCATCGCTTTTGTAAGACCGGTTGCCCAGCACCTCGCGCGCCAGCAGGCCGGGGTAAGCCTCCAGCGCGATGCGGGTGCGATCACCGTCGTGCAGGCCGGGCAGGTGCACGCCGGCGGCCAGCAGCCGCGGCACACCGGCGTGCAGCATCCAGGCGACCGGCGGGTTGACCCATTTCATCGAGGGGCTGGAGCCGGCCGGCCGGTCCGTCGCGCGATGGGCGAACTTGCCACCCACGGGTCGCCCGTCACAAAACGCCGCAAAGGTCTGGCGGATATCGGCGCGGTCCAGCGCGGCGTAATGCGCGATCAGCGCCGGCCAGGCCAGCGGCCAGCCGAGATGCTCGACCAGTTCACGCGGCAAGCCAAAGGGTAGGTCAAAGCCGCCCAGCCACGGACCGGGCTGGCGCAGCCAGTCTTCAAAATCATCGAGCGAGTCAAGGCGCAGCAGGCGGCTGAGCTGCACGCGCCCGCCGGCACTGCCGCCCAGCGCCAGCACAATCGGCTTTCGGCGCGACGGTGCACTGGAAAAATCGCATCCGATCAGCAAACTCATGGGGGGATTGTCGGTCAGCCCATGGCCAGCGCCATCACGCCGGCGGCAATGAACACCGCGCCCAGCAGGCGGGGCAGGCGTTCGCCCTCACCCAGCAGGTGGCCGCCGATCAGCGCGGCAAACAGCATGGAGACTTCACGCGCCGGCGCCACGTGCGACAGCGGCGCCACCTGCATCGCGTACAGCACCAGCACGTAGGAAACCGGGCTGATGGCGCCGACCAGCAGCGCGTATTTCCACTGCTGGCGCCAGAGCAGCCGCGCGGCCGGCCGGTCGCGCAGCACCGCGGGTGCCAGCAGCGCCAACCGCACAAAATTGCCGAGGTAGTCGACCAGGATGGGCGACATCAGCATGAACTTCACGGCGTAGCCATCCACGATGGTGTAGCCGGCAATAAAGGCGCCCGTCAGCAATCCGTAAATCATGCCCTTGTGGACACGCCGGCGTTGTGCCGGATCGTGCGCGGCGCGCAGCAGGCCGGGGCCACCGGCGATCAGGAACACACCGCCCACCACACCGGCAATCCCCGCGAACCCCGGCGTCGAAATCTGCTCGCCGAGCAGCGTGATGGCCACCAGCGACGACAGCAAGGGCCCGGAGCCACGTGCCAGCGGGTAAACCACCGTCAGGTCCGCCTTGCGGTAACCACGCAGCAGCACGACGTAATAGAGCACATGCAAAACGCCGGTGACCACAATCAGCGCCCACTCCCGCCAGCCCCAGCCCGGCAACACGCCCCAGGCCGCCCACAGGCCGACCGGCGCCCAGACGAGCATCAGGACCACGCTGGTGAAAAAAGCAAAACGTGCGTCGCCGCCGGCCTTCTTGGCGGCGATGTTCCAGCTGGCATGAATCAGCCCCGCGAGGACAACAAGGGCGAGGGCGGAAAGCGGCACCGCTCAGGTGGGCAGGTCAAAGCCTGCAGAAGCCACGGAGCATGAGGGCATGTTTTCCCGCCGGGCCGTCCCAAGGGAAAACGCGCCCCCCCGGGGGGCAGCGACCCGTGAAACGGCGGAGCGTGGGGGCACTTAAGCCCTGCCGCAAATGGCAGCGGTGGCCATCAAGTCTTCCAGCAGCGCCAGCGACACCTTGCCCGACACCGAATACGGGTCGAGCTCGGGTTTTTCAGAATACTTCAGCAGGATGGACGTGTTGACCTTGGCCACGTTGACCTGGCCCATGGTCCAGCCGCCAAAACGGCGCTCGCTGATTTCTTCGTAATGCAGCAGCACCACGTCGGTGTGGCGCGGGTCTTTCTGGATGTGGCCGTAGAGGTCGCTGACCTGGTCGCGCCCGCCCTCCAGCGCCTGCAAAAAGATGCCGCCGCCGTAACACAGGATGCCGGTGATGCCCATGGCCGGGTTGTGGCTGCGCGACTGCGCCAGGATGGATTCGGTGACTTCGCTGGAGCCCGGATCGGCCGAGCGGCTGGCGTAAAGAAGGCGTACCAACATGTGAGTTCCTTAATTACTGCTTTTCTTGGGGATGAGCGACAAAAATTCGCGGCGCAAATTCGGGTCTTTGAGGAAAACGCCGCGCATCACGGAGTTGATCATCTTGCTGTCCATGTCTTTCACGCCGCGCCAGCCCATGCAGAAGTGGCTGGCCTCCATGACGATGGCCAGCCCGTCCGGCCGGGTTTTTTGCTGGATCAAATCGGCCAGCTGCACCACGGCCTCTTCCTGGATTTGCGGGCGGCCCATGATCCATTCGGCCAGGCGCGCGTATTTGGACAGACCGATCACATTGGTGTGTTCGTTGGGCATCACGCCGATCCAGAGCTGGCCGATGACCGGGCAGAAGTGATGCGAGCAGGCGCTGCGCACGGTGATCGGCCCGACGATGATCAGCTCGTTGAGGTGTTCGGCGTTGGGAAACTCGGTGATGCTCGGGCCTTCGACATAACGGCCCTTGAACACCTCGTTGAGGTACATCTTGGCCACACGGCGCGCGGTGTTCCGGGTGTTCTGATCACCCACCGTGTCAATCACCAGGCTGTCGAGCACGCCCTGCATCTTGCCCTCGACCTCGTCGAGCAGTTTTTCCAGCTCGCCCGGTTCGATAAACGCAGCGATGTTGTCGTTGGCATTGAAACGTTTTTTGGCCGCGGCCAGTCGCTCGCGGATCTTGACGGAGACCGGGGTGCCTTCTTCGTCAGGGACCGCTTGTCCTGCGGGCGTGTCGGATTTCATAAGCATGGCCAATGTTACCAGCCCGCCCGGAAATCGTCAGCCTGGGGGTTTGCAGGTGTTTTCGGGCTCCAGCCCTTGCGGGACGGTCGCCAGCAGCTATAAATTCAGGAGCAGTTTGAGCTCGTCCAGGGTGTTCGCCTCATGCAGGGGCTTGTCGTCACGGATGCGCAGCATGCGCGGAAACCGCACGGCCATGCCGCTCTTGTGGCGCGGGCTGCGGTTGATGCCCTCGAAACCGAGCTCGAACACCAGGGTCGGCCTGACGCTGCGCACCGGGCCGAATTTCTCCAGCGTGGTCTTGCGGATCACGCTGTCGATGCGTTTGAACTCCTCGTCGGTCAGGCCCGAATAGGCTTTCGCAAACGCGACGAGCTGCAGGCCGTCGGCTTGTGCCGGTTCGCGCCGTTCAATCGCCTGCACCACCCCGGCCGCCTCCGCCGCATCCCGCGGTGTGCGGTTCCAGACCGCAAAGGTGTAGTCGGTGTAGAGCGAGGCGCGCCGCCCGTGGCCGGCCTGCGCGTAGATCAGCACGCAGTCGATGGTCATGGGCTCAATCTTCCACTTCCACCACAGGCCATCGGCCTTGGTGCGGCCGGTGCCATAGGCGGCATCCAGCCGCTTGAGCATGAAACCCTCGACCCCGCGCTGGCGCGATTCGCTGCGCAGGGCTTCAAAGGCTTCCCACGATGGCAGCCTTTCCACCGGCGACAGTTTGATCGCGGTGCCGGCGACCAGCTGTTCCAGCTTCTCCCGCCGCACCCCCTGCGCTTGCGCACGCAGGTCCTGGCCGCCGAGCTCCAGCACGTCATAGGCCATAAAAGTCACCGGCGCATCGGCGAGGATTTTTTTGCCCAGGGTCTTGCGGCCGATGCGCTGCTGGAGCAAGGCAAAACTTGCCGGGCGGCCAGCGCCGGTGGCAGACGCTTCGGCATCCGCGGCCCAGACCAAAATTTCACCGTCGAGCACCGTGCCGTCCGGCAGCGGCTGCGCCATCGCCACAATTTCCGGAAAACGCTCGGTCACCAGTTCCTCGCCGCGCGACCACAGCCACACCTGACCCGCGCGCTTGACGATCTGCCCACGGATGCCGTCGTATTTCCACTCGACTTGCCAGTCTTTGACCGGACCCAGCTTCTCATCCAGCCCATCGAGCGAGGTGTCGAGCTGGTGCGCCAGAAAAAACGGGTAAGGCTGGCCGGCATCGCGGACATCGCCCGAATCCCCCGTCACATCTGCAAGAAGCGCTTCGTATTTGAAGGCAGACGGCATCACCTTGGCGTCCATGTAACCCATCATGCGTTGCGCAATGCGTTTGGCGTCCACACCCGAATGCGCGGCCAGCGCGCGCTGCACCAGCAACTTGCTGACGCCGACGCGAAAGCCGCCCCCGACCAGCTTCACCAGCAGGAAGCGGCCCTGGGCATCCAGCTCCTGCCAGTAGCTGCGCACGCGGCGCGCCACCTCGTCCTCGGGCAGGCCGCGCAGGGGCAGCAGGCGGTTTTCCACCCAGTCGGCCAGGCCCAGGTCTGACTCGGCGGACTGCAGCGGCAACACGTGCGCAATGGTTTCGGCCAGATCGCCCACCGCCTGGTAACACTCCTCGAACAGCCAGTCGCTGATGCCCGCAACCTCGCAGGCGAGGGAGCGCAGGGTCGCGGTTTTCACGACCTGGCGCGGTTTGCCGCCGGCCAGAAAATACACCGCCCAGGCCGCGTCCGGCGCCGGGGTGCGTGCGAAATAACGCTGCAAGGCCTCGACCTTGGCCTTGGTCGAGGTGGTGCTGTCCAGTTCGGCAAACAGGCGCGCAAAATGTTTCATGTGCCGCCCTGCCCGGCTGCGGCCGTATCCGGCGCAGCAGGCTGCACCTGCTCCTCCACCGGATCGTCGCCGTATTCGGTGTAAAAAGCCTCGGCCTGCAGGCCCTGCTCCGACAGATAACGCACCAGCACCGGCACGCTGCCGTGGGTGACGATGACACGCTGCGCGCCAGTCGCACCGATGGCGCCCATCAGGCCCGGCCAGTCGGCGTGGTCGCTGAGCACAAAGCCCTTGTCGTAGCCGCCGCGCCGGCGCGCGCCGCGCAGTTGCATCCAGCCACTGGCAAAAGCATCACTGAAGTCACCAAAACGTTTCGCCCAAGGCCCGCCCGCTGCGGACGGCGGGCACAAAACCAGCGCGCGCCTGAAGTCAGCCGGATCCGTGACCTCATCCACCGTCAATGTCGCAGGAAGATCGACACCCGCCGCACGGTAGGCGGTATTGAGCGTCTGCACCGCGCCGTGCACGATGATGGGCGCAATCGAAGGGTCCACGCCGCTGAGGATGCGCTGTGCCTTGCCGAAGCTGTAACACATGAGCACGCTGGCGCGGCCCAGCGCCACATTGGCAGCCCACCAGGCATTGATGTCAGCAAACAGCTCGGCATCCGGGCGCCAGCGGTAGATCGGCAGGCCGAAGGTGGACTCGGTGATGAACACATCGCAGCGCACCGGCTCGAAGGGTGTGCAGGTGGCGTCGGGTGCCACCTTGTAGTCGCCGCTGGCGACCCAGGTCTGGCCGCCGTGTTCAAGGCGGACCTGGGCCGAGCCCAGCACATGGCCGGCCGGGTGCAGCGACAGCGTGACGCCGTTGTGGACGATCTGTTCGCCGTAGGCCAGGTTTTGCAAGGTGATGTCCTGCCCTAAGCGCGAACGCAGCACGCCCTCGGCGGGTGTGGCGGCGAGGTAGTGGCCGTGACCCATGCGTGCATGGTCAGCGTGGGCGTGCGTGATCACGGCGCGGTCCACCGGACGCCACGGGTCAATGTAGAAATCACCCGGCGGGCAGTACAGGCCCTCGGGCTTCTGGACAATCAGGTCCGGCATGGGTGTCCATCACTCACAGGAACTCACAGAGGAAATCAAAGGCCCAGAATAGCCAGACCCCCGGCCGGCCGCTGTAGGCGGCGGACGCCAGCCGGCGTGCGCGCCCTGCCAGCGCGCCCGGCTCAGTCCAGGAAGCTTGGCAGCATCAGGATCGCTTCGGCATTGGACGGCGAAAAACACCGGTCGGCGGCCTCGCGCCAGGGCAGCCACTGAAAAGCGGTGTGTTCGGGCGGACTCAGGGTGACACGGGTGCCGGATGGCACGCACAGGCCAAACACATGTTCGGTGTTGCGCGTCACACCAGGGGCATAACGCGCGCGCCAAGCCGGATAAATCTCATAGATGTTGGTGAGCGCCCAATCGCGAAGGTTTGCCGCCTCGGCCACGATCCCGGTTTCTTCCCGCACCTCACGCGCGGCGGTCTGGGCCAGCGCTTCTTCCGGCGCGTCGCGGGACCCCGTCACGCTTTGCCAGAAACCGGGGTGGTCCGCCCGCTCCAGCAGCAGCACCTCGCGCTGCGGCGTGTGGATCACCACCAGCACCGACTCGGGAATCTTGAAGCCAGTCATGCCGGGTTCTCCAGGTCAAGCACCAATTTCAAGAAAAATCAGGCTCCAGCCCTTGCCTGGCGGGCGCAAGCAGCTATCAATACCATAGCACTGACAGCGCCGCGCCGGGCAGGATCAGGCGGGCTGGGGATTGCGCAGGCGGATATGCAACTCGCGCAACTGCTTTTCGTCCACCGGCCCGGGCGCATGCGTGAGCAGGTCCTGCGCGCGCTGCGTCTTGGGGAAAGCAATCACGTCGCGGATGGACTCGGCGCCGGTCATCATGGTCACGATGCGGTCCAGGCCGAAAGCCAGGCCTCCGTGCGGTGGCGCGCCGTACTGCAGCGCCTCCAGCAGAAAGCCGAACTTCTCCTGCGCTTCCTCGGGGCCGATTTTCAGCGCGTTGAAGACCTTGCTCTGCACGTCGGCGCGGTGAATACGCACCGAGCCGCCGCCGAGTTCCCAGCCGTTGAGCACCATGTCGTAGGCCTTGGCGATGCACTTGCCCGGATCGGTGTCCATCCAGTCCTCGTGCCCGTCCTTGGGCGCGGTGAACGGGTGGTGCACGGCGCTCCAGCGGTTGTTCTCTTCGTCGTGCTCGAACATCGGGAAATCAACCACCCACAGCGGCTTCCAGCCTTTGGTGAAGAGGCCGGTTTTTTTGCCGAAATCACTGTGGCCGACCTTCAGGCGCAAGGCACCGATGCTGTCGTTGACGATCCGGGCCTTGTCGGCACCGAAGAAAAGGATATCGCCGTTCTGCGCACCGCAGCGCTTGAGGATTTCGGCCACCGCGGCATCGTGGATGTTCTTGACGATGGGGCTTTGCAGCCCGTCACGGCCCTTGCTCACATCGTTGACCTTGATCCAGGCCAGGCCCTTGGCGCCGTAAATCTTGACAAACTCGGTGTAGCCGTCGATCTCGCCGCGGCTCATCTCGGCGCCGCCGGGCACGCGCAGCGCCACCACGCGGCCGCCCGGTGTGGTGGCCGGCGCGCTGAAGACCTTGAAATCCACATCGGCCATGACGTCGGTCAGCTCGGTGAACTCCAGGTTCACGCGCAGGTCGGGCTTGTCGGAGCCGAAGCGGTGCATGGCGTCGGCATAGGCCATGACCGGGAACTCGCCCAGGTCGGTGGCCAGCACCGTCTTGAAGATGTTGCTGATCATGCCCTGGAACAGGTCACGGATGTCCTGCTCGCCCATGAAGGAGGTTTCGATATCGATCTGCGTGAATTCGGGCTGGCGGTCGGCGCGCAGGTCTTCGTCGCGGAAGCACTTGGTGATCTGGTAGTAGCGGTCGAAGCCGGCGACCATCAGCAACTGCTTGAACAGCTGCGGGCTTTGCGGCAGCGCGAAGAACATGCCCTCGTTGACGCGGCTGGGCACCAGGTAGTCGCGCGCGCCTTCCGGCGTGCTTTTGGTCAGCATTGGCGTTTCGATGTCGATGAAACCGTTGGCGTCGAGGAACTTGCGGGTTTCCATCGCCACGCGGTAACGCAGCATCAGGTTGTTCTGCATGTAGGGACGGCGCAGGTCCAGCACGCGGTGGGTCAGGCGCGTGGTTTCCGACAGGTTGTCATCGTCGAGCTGGAACGGCGGCGTCACGCTGGGGTTGAGCACAGTCAGCTCGTGGCACAGGACCTCGATCTTGCCGCTTTTCAGCGCCTCGTTGACGGTGCCCTCGGGGCGCGCCCGCACCAGGCCCTTGATCTGCACGCAGAATTCATTGCGCACGCCTTCCGCAGTCTTGAACATGTCGGCACGGTCCGGGTCACACACCACCTGCACATAACCCTCGCGGTCACGCAGGTCGATGAAGATCACGCCGCCGTGGTCACGCCGGCGGTTGACCCAGCCGCACAGGCTGACGGTCTGGCCCAGCAGGGCTTCGGTCACCAGACCGCAATAGTGGGAACGCATTTGAGAAGTCATAAGTAGTCGCTTGTTTCGCTGGTACAGGTCAGTGAGGGCTTGCGCGTCTCGGGGAACTAGGGCTTGTAGCTGGCGGCGCTGCCGGGCACCACCACGCCCATGGAAATCACATAGGTCAGGGCCTCATCAACACTCATCATGAGTTCGATGCAGTCGGATCGCTTGAGCATGACAAAGTAACCGCCGGTCGGGTTGGGCGTGGTCGGCACATACACGCTCATGTAGTCGCCGGTGAGGTGATTGGCCACATCGCCGCCCGGCATGCCGGTCTGGAAGGCGATGGTCCACACGCCCTCGCGCGGCCACTGCACCAGCAAGGCCTTGCGAAAGGCATTGCCGTTTTCGGAAAACAGCGTGTCCGACACCTGCTTGACGCTGGAATAAATCGACCGGACGATGGGAATGCGGCTGAGCAGCGCATCCCACCAGCGCACCAGCTTGCGGCCCAGAAAATTGGACGCGACGGCGCCGATGGACAGCACGATGGCCAGTGCCAGCAGCGCGCCCAGGCCGGGAAGATGAAAGCCCAGCAGTTTGTCCGGCTGCCAGTCGCCCGGCAGGATCTGCAGCGTCTGGTCCAGCGTGCCGATGACCCAGTTCAGCAGCCACACCGTCACGGCCAGCGGCACCAGCACCAGCAGACCGGCCAGCAGCCAGCGGCGCAAGGCGGTCATCAGCCGGCCTTGGGTGTGGTCGCCGGGCTGGCTGGCGCTGCGGGCGCCGGACTGGCAGCGGCTGCCGTGCTGGCGGGCTCGGCCGGCTTGCTCTCACCCGATGCCGGCGCAGGGGCATCGGCGCCCCCACTGACAGGGGGAACAGCGGTAGCGCCACCACCGCCGCGGAAATCGGTCACATACCAGCCCGATCCCTTGAGCTGGAAACCAGCGGCGGTCAGCTGTTTCTTGAAGGCAGGCGCACCGCACTGCGGGCAGTCGGTCAGCGGCGCGTCGGACATTTTTTGCAGAACGTCCTTTTGATGCCCGCAGGACTCGCATTTGTAAGCGTAGATTGGCATGGTTCTGGAAGGTTTTGTCAGGGCTGTCTGCCCCTGCGGAGACCGCAGGATGCAAAACCTTCAATTATAGGCGTCGGCACCCGCCCCGGCACGCCGGCGCCCATTCGGCCACGGCGGGCCTCAGGCTTCGGTCGTCAGCCGGTGGTGGGCGCCGCGGGTGTTGTCGATGGTCTGCGGGGTCAGGGAGCCGACCAGCATGCCCAGCGTGGCGGCCAGCACACCGGCGAGCTGCGCCGGGAATTGCTCGCCCAGGGTGCTGAACGTGAACAACAGCCAGACCCCGATGCCGCAGACCACGGAAAATACCGCGCCCTGGGTGCTGGCTCTTTTCCAGTAGAGACCAAACACCAGCGGGATGAAAGCGCCCACCAGCGGCACCTGGTAGGCCCCGGACACCATGTCGTAAATCGAGGTTCCCTGCATGAAAATGGCATAGGCCAGCACCAGCGCACTGAAGACCAGCACGGTGGTGCGCATCAGCCTGAGTTCGTGCCTGTCGCTCATGCGCGGCTTGAACTGGCGCCAGATGTTTTCAACAAAGGTGACACTGGGCGCCAGCAGGGTGGCCGACGCCGTGGACTTGATGGCCGACAGCAGGGCACCAAAAAACAGCACCTGCATGATGAAGGGCATCTTCTGGAGCACCAGGGTCGGCAGGATTTTCTGGGGATCTTCCTTGAGCAGCAGGGCGGTTTGCTCGGGCATGATGATCACCGCGCTGGTCACCAGAAACATGGGCACAAAGGCAAACAGGATGTAGAAAATCCCGCCCAGCACCGGGCCCTTGGTCGCAGCGCTGACGCTGTTGGCCGACATCACACGCTGGAAGACGTCCTGCTGCGGGATGGAGCCGAACATCATGGTGATGGCTGCAGCGAAGAAAAACACCATGTCGTGCAGGCTGGGTTCGGGCCAGAAACGAAACAGGTCCTGGCTGGTGGCCAGCGCAACGACCTTGTCGGCACCACCGGCAAGGTTGCCGGCAAACACCGCCAGAATCGCCAGGCCCAGCACCAGCACAATCATCTGGATGAAATCGGTCACGGCGACCGACCACATGCCGCCGAACAGGGTGTAGGCCAGCACCGAAGCCGTTCCTATCAACATGCCGGTGGTCGTGGAAATGACACCACCGGACAGAATGTTGAAAACCAGGCCCAGCGCCGTGACCTGCGCGGCCACCCAGCCGAGGTAGCTGATCATGATGATGATGGAGCAGATCACCTCGATGGTGCGGCCATACCGCTCGCGGTAATAGTCGCTGATGGTGAGCAGCGACATCTTGTAGAGCTTGCCGGCGAAAAA
The DNA here is from genome assembly GCA_965650045.1 of uncultured Polaromonas sp. Taxonomy (GTDB): domain Bacteria; phylum Pseudomonadota; class Gammaproteobacteria; order Burkholderiales; family Burkholderiaceae_C; genus Polaromonas. The sequence goes on along the minus strand of CBFGNA010000021.1, from coordinate 1,962 downwards.
CAGGCCGACCAGGATCAGGCAGGTGCCGGCGCCGAACGGGTCCTCCACCACGCCGTTCAATCCGCTCTGGACAAATTTGGCCGGAATGCCCAGAACCGTCTCGGAACCAAACCAGGTGGCGAAGGTGGTGGTGACGATCATCACCAGGGGGAGGTTGCGCCCCGCAATGGCGTAGTCGGCCGTGTTCTTGACGCGCTTGGCGGCATACAGGCCGATGATGATGGTGATCAGAAGGTAGACGAAAACCAGGGTCAAAAGCACAGCGGCCTCCTCAAGAATGCGTGATTATCACCACATTTGCGGGGCCGCCCGGACGGGTGTGCCAGGCCAGCCGCAGCGGCCGCGCCGCCTTGTCAGAACAGGCGGATGCGCAGCATCAGCTGCATCGCGAGCAAACCCAATGCAAAACCCAGGCCACCATAAATCAGGCCTTGCAGCAGGCGGTTGGTGCGCTTTTGCTCATGCAGCAGTTCCTGAAGATCCCGGTGGTTGCCGCCGGACTGGTTCTTCAGGTATTGCTGCAGCAGGCGTGGCAGGCCAGGCAGCAGCTTGGCATAGGTCGGCGCCTCGGCCTTGAGCTGCTGCAGTAATTTTTCGGGGCCCACCTGCTCCAGCATCCAGGTTTCCAGGAAAGGTTTGGCGGTGCTCCACAAATCCAGGTCCGGATCGAGTTCGCGTCCCAGGCCTTCGATGTTGAGCAGGGTTTTTTGCAGCAGCACCAATTGCGGCTGGATTTCCACCTGGAAACGCCGCGAGGTCTGGAACAGCCGCATCAGCACCATGCCCAGCGAAATCTCCTTGAGCGGACGGTCAAAGTAAGGCTCGCAGCAGGCGCGGATGGCCGACTCCAGCTCATCCACGCGCGTGCGCGGCGGCACCCAGCCGGACTCGATGTGCAGCTCCGCCACGCGTTTGTAGTCGCGCCGGAAAAACGCGCTGAAATTCTGCGCCAGGTACTCCTTGTCGACTTCCGTCAGGGTGCCGACGATGCCGAAGTCCAGTGAGATGTAGCGCCCGAAGGTCGCGGGCTCCAGGCTGACCTGGATGTTGCCCGGATGCATGTCGGCGTGGAAAAACCCGTCGCGAAACACCTGGGTGAAGAAAATCGTGACGCCATCACGCGCCAGCTTCTTCATGTCCACACCGGCATCACGCAGGCGCTGCATCTGGCTGATCGGAACGCCATTCATGCGTTCCATCACCATCACGTTTGGCATGCAGTAATCCCACACCATCTCCGGGATCAGCACCAGGTTGAGGTCCTGCATGTTGCGCCTGAGCTGCGCCGCGTTGGCCGCTTCGCGCAGCAGGTCCAGCTCGTCGTGCAGGTATTTGTCAAATTCGCCCACGACTTCGCGCGGCTTCAGGCGCTTGCCATCGGCCGACAAGCCTTCGACCCAGCCGGCCATCATGTGCATCAGCGCCAGGTCTTTCTCGATGGCCGGCAGCATGTTGGGGCGCAGCACCTTGACCGCCACCTCACGCCCGCCCGGCAAGGTGGCGAAGTGCACCTGCGCTATCGAGGCGCTGGCCACGGGCTGGCGCTCGAAGGTCTCGAAGATGGCGCCGACCGGCCGGCCGAAGGCCCGCTCGATGATGGCAATCGCGATGTCCGGATGGAAAGGCGGCACGCGATCCTGAAGCCGGGCCAGTTCATTGGCAATGTCCAGTGGCAACAGGTCGCGCCGGGTGGACATGACCTGGCCGAACTTGACAAAAATCGGGCCCAGGCTTTCCAGCGCCTCCCGCAGGCGTGCGCCCCGCGGCGAACGCAGGTCGCGCCCGACCGACACCACCCGCGTCAGCGTGCGTATCCACGGTTTGCTGAAACTTGAGAGGACCAGTTCGTCCAGCCCGAAACGCAGAACCGTCCAGACGATAAAAATGCCGCGGAACAGGCGGCTCACGAGAGAACCTCCGCCCTGCTGGCTGCGGTATTCGCCTTGGGGACGGCCCGGCGGC
>CBFGNA010000020.1:0-13031 GCA_965650045.1 uncultured Polaromonas sp. | reverse complement strand
CCCGGCATCAAGCACTACCTGTTCGACGACGCGCCGGACGTGGAGTACCTGGAGATCGTGTCGCCGGCAGATTTCACGTCGATTGATGTGGAGCCGGTTTGTGACATCCCTCCCCCAGCGCCGTGGAAATAGCTGGCACGACGGTCGTGCTCTGCGTGTCGCCGCTTTAAACCGTTCGCCCTGAGCTTGTCGAAGGGTTCTTTCTCGGCCCAAGCCGGCTTCGACAGGCTCAGCCCGAACGGTTGTTGACTCCCCCCAAGAAAAGCGCGCAGCCCCTGAGCCGGAAACGGTTCAAAACTCAGCATCCAATTCGTCAATCTCGTCCGGCTCTTTCTTCGCGGCGGCCACCCACTCTTTCATCGCCGGCAGTTCCAGGATGCGTTTGCAGTAGGCGGCGCAGGTTTTGTCCACTGCCACGTCGTAGGTGATGAAACGCGTGACCACCGGCGCGTACATCGCATCCGCCACCGTGGGCTGTTTGCCGAAGAGGTAGGGGCCACCGTAGGTCGCCAGGCATTCTTTCCAGATGGCGACCACGCGGTCGATGTCGCCTTGCGCGCGTGACCAGACCTTGAAGTTGGGGAAATGGGCCTTGATGTTCATCGGCAGCGACGCACGCAGCGAGGCGAAGCCGGAATGCATCTCGCCGCAGATCGCGCGGCAATGGGCGCGGGCCTTCACATCGGCCGGCAGCAGGCCGGCCTTGGGCTTGATTTCATTGAGGTATTCGGCAATCGCCAGCGTGTCCCAGACCTTCACGCCGTTGTGCTGCAGCGAGGGCACCAGCATGGACGCCGACAGCAGCAGCATCTCAGCCTTCATGGACGGATCGTCGGGCGGGATGATTTTTTCGGTGAAGTCGAGGCCGGCGAGTTTGGCCGTCAGCCAGCCACGCAAGGCCCAGGCACCGTAGTTCTTGCTGCTGATGGTGAGAACGGCTTTGGCCATGGCTTGCTCCTGGAAAGTGCCTGCGTAAAGACTGTGCAAGGGCTGTGCCAGAAAAGTGCATGCCCTGTACGCCGGTTGGCCCGCAACTTGCCTGCAAACCCGGTACGGGCCCCTACCGGTTGCCCATGTCAGGAGACCCATGTTGTATCAGGCCTACCAGCTCCAGTCCGACCTGATGTCGCCGCTCCGCCTGATGGCCCAGGGCCTCAGCGCCACGCTCTGGCTGCAGAACACCGAGCGCAGCATCACCCGCCGCATGGCTGCCGCCAGCGAGGTCATCTCGCGCATGCGCCTGACGCACACCCGCCCTGCCTATGGCATCGGTTCGGTGATGGTGGACGGCGAAGCCACCCCGGTGGAGGAAGAAAACGTGCTGGCCCTGCCCTTCGGCAGCCTGCTGCATTTCAAAAAACCGGTGGCCGGCGGACGCCATCACCCGCCGGTGCTGCTGGTGGCGCCGCTGTCGGGCCATTTTGCAACGCTGCTGCGCGAGACCGCCCGCACGCTGCTGCAGGACCACGACGTTTACATCACCGACTGGCACAACGCGCGCGATGTGTCGCTGAAACATGGCGCCTTCGGCCTGGACGATTATGTCGAGCACATGATCAAATTCATCGAGACCATTGGCCCCGGCACCCATGTGGTGGCGGTGTGCCAGCCCTGCGTGGCGGCGCTGGCGGCCACCGCCGTGATGGCCGAGGACGACCACCCGGCCCAGCCGCGCAGCCTGACGCTGATGGCCGGCCCGGTCGATTGCCGCGTCAACCCGACCGGCGTCAACACGCTGGCGACCAGCAAGCCCATCGAGTGGTTTGAAAAGAACCTGATCAGCCATGTGCCCTTGCCGCACGCCGGCTATATGCGCCGCGTGTACCCCGGCTTTGTGCAGCTCAGTGCCTTTTTAAGCATGAATCTGGACCGGCACAAAAAATCATTCCAGGACCTGTACCAGCACCTGGTGGACGGCGACCTCGACAAGGCCAATGTGATCCGCGTGTTCTACGAGGAGTACCTCGCCGTCAACGATTTGCCGGCCGAGTTCTACCTCGAAACGGTTGAAAAAGTCTTCCAGACCTACGACCTGCCGCTGGGCAAGCTCACCTACAAGGGCCGCCTCGTCAAACCCGCCGCCATCCGCCGCACCGCGCTGATGACGGTCGAAGGTGAACGCGACGACATCTGCTCGGTCGGCCAGACGGTCGCCGCGCTGGACCTGTGCAGCAGCATCCGCCCCTACATGAAAACCCACCACATCCAGACCGGGGTCGGGCACTACGGCGTGTTCAGCGGGCGCAAGTGGAATGCGCAGATCTACCCGCGGGTGCGGGAGATGATTCATGCGAGTTTGGGGTGAGTTGAGAGCCAAATCAGGCTCTGGCCCTTGTCTGGCGAGCGCAGGTAGCTATTGAATTCATAGCAACTCATCACATGAGCAGGCATCCCGGACTGGGCCCGGGATCCGTGTTTTGCCTCCTCGTGCCTTGAGGTGTGTCCCCGGCCTACAGGTGCAGCGCACCAAACGGCATGAGGAAAACAAGGGGAGATGGAGGTTCGCGGCGGGTCCCCACCAACGGGGCTATATCGCAAAACTCAGAGCTTGGTGTCCTGCGTCTCGTCTTCTTCAGAAGGCCAGTCGCGAATGTAGGCCTTGAGCATCTTGTTCTCGAAGTTCTGGCCATCGACGACGGCCTTGGCGACGTCGTAGAAGGAAATCACGCCTTCGAGCACCTTCTTGTTGAGCACCGGCATGTAACGCGCGTGGCGGCCCAGCATCATGCGGCGCACTTCGTCGATCTCGGTCTCGGGGGTGCAGGTCAGCGGCGCGTCGTCCATCGCGGTGCGCACCAGCGTGCTGCCGATCTCGCCGCCGTTCTTGACGATGCACAGAATCACTTCCCGGAAGGTCAGCATGCCGACCAGGTCGCCGTGGTCCATCACGACCAGGGAGCCGATGTCTTTTTCGGCCATGATCTCGGCGGCCTTGGCCAGCGGTTCGTCGGAGTGGACGGTGTACAGGGTGTTGCCTTTGACGCGCAGGATATCAAGGACTTTCATGGGGCGCTCCTCTGGAGTTGTCTCGGCATTCTGCAGGTTTCCCCCGGTGCCGCCCCGGGGAATTTCAGTTCAAATATAGCCCACAATGCCCCGGCAGGCCATCGTGATTTGTTTCAGGGTGCTTGCCGCCATGGCGCCTTCTGACCAAGATTACCGACAACCACTGGAGACTCCATGTCTGGCTACTCTGACCCGGGCTTTGACACGCTGGCCCTGCACGCCGGGGCTGCGCCCGACCCGGCCACCGGCGCGCGTGCCGTGCCGATTCACCTGAGCACTTCTTTCGTCTTTGAATCCAGCGAGCACGCGGCCAGCCTGTTCAACCTGGAACGCGCAGGACACGTTTATTCACGCATCAGCAACCCGACCAACGCCGTGCTGGAGCAACGGGTATCGGCGCTGGAGGGCGGCATCGGCGCCATCGCCACGGCCAGTGGCCAGGCGGCGCTGCACCTGTCAGTTGCCACGCTGATGGGCGCGGGCTCGCACATCGTGGCCTCGACGGCGCTTTACGGCGGCTCGCAGAACCTGCTGCACTACACCATGCGGCGCTTCGGCATTGAAACGACGTTTGTCAAGCCCGGCGACATTGACGGCTGGCGCGCCGCGGTGCGGCCCGAGACCAAGCTGTTTTTCGGCGAAACCGTGGGCAACCCCGGGCTGGACGTGCTGGACATCCCGACGGTGTCGGCCATCGCCCATGAGGCCGGCGTGCCGCTGCTGGTCGATTCCACGCTGACCTCCCCATGGCTGATCAAGCCTTTTGAACACGGCGCCGACATCGTCTACCACTCGGCCACCAAGTTTTTGAGCGGCCACGGCACCGTCATCGGCGGCATCGTGGTGGACGGCGGCAGCTTTGACTGGGACGGTCCGCGGGCGGCCGGCAGGTTCGCCGAATTGACAGAAGCCTACGATGGTTTCCACAACATGGTGTTTACCGAGGAAAGCACGGTGGGCGCCTTTTTGCTGCGCGCGCGCCGCGAAGGCCTGCGCGACTTCGGCGCCTGCATGAGCCCGCACACCGCCTGGCTGATACTGCAGGGCATCGAAACGCTGCCGCTGCGCATGGCCCGTCACATGAGCAATACCGAAAAAGTCGTGGCCTTTCTGGCCAGCCACCCGCTGGTGGCGCGGGTCGGCCACCCGCTTCTTGAATCGCACCCCAGCCATGAACTCGCCAAAAAACTGCTGCCGCGCGGCGCCGGCTCGGTGTTCAGCTTCGACATCAAAGGCCACCGCGAGCAGGGCAAGGCCTTCATCGAGGCGCTGAAGGTGTTCAGCCACCTCGCCAACGTCGGCGACTGCCGCAGCCTGGTGATTCATCCGGCCAGCACCACGCACTTCCGCATGAGTGACGACGCACTGGCCGCTGGCGGTATCACGCAGGGGACGATTCGCCTGAGCATCGGGCTGGAAGACCCGGACGACCTGATCGACGACCTGAAACGCGCACTGAAGGCGGCGGAAAAAGCGGCCTGAAAAGAAATAACAAATCCCGTTCGGGCTGAGCCTGTCGAAGCCACCCTTCGACAGGCGCAGGGCGAACGGTCTGGAGACCTGCCCCATGTATTTACCAGTCAACGACCACAACACCTACTGCTACACCGGCGGCAAGTCTTTCGATGCCGCCAAACCGACGGTGGTTTTCATCCACGGCGTGATCAACGACCACAGCGTCTGGATTTTGCAAAGCCGCTACCTCGCGCACCACGGCTGGAATGTGCTGGCGGTGGATCTGCCGGGTCACTGCCGCAGCGCGGGCGAGGCGCCGTCCAGTGTCGAGGAAGGCGCGGCCTTTGTCGCGGCCCTGCTCGATGCGGCCGGCGTGCAGCGCGCCGCGCTGGTCGGCCACAGCTGGGGGTCGCTGATCGCGCTGGAGGCGGCTTCGCAACTGAAAGAGCGCATCAGCCATCTGGTGCTGGTCGGCACGGCCTTCCCCATGAAGGTCTCGGCCGCACTGCTGGACGCCGCGCTGAACCAGCCCATGAAGGCGTTGGCGATGGTCAACGTCTTTTCGCGCAGCACCCTGGCACCGCCGCCCTCGGCGCTGGGCCCCGGCACCTGGGTGCATGGCGCCAGCATGGCGCTGGGCCGGCGTGTGATCGCCAGCAACACACAGGCCAATGTGTTTCATCGCGGCTTCAAGGCCTGCGACAGTTATGCCAACGGCGAGACGGCAATCACGCAGATCACCTGCCCGGTGCTGTTCCTGCTCGGTGCGCAGGACCAGATGACGCAAGCCCGGGCTGCCCAGCCGCTGGTTGCCAAGGCCCAGGCCAGCGGCAAAACCGTGCAAGTCGCCAAGGTGCCGGTCGGCCACCACCAGATGACCGAGGCTCCTGAAGAAACCCTGTTCGCGATGCGCGACTTCTTGCAGACCGCGGCGGCATGAACATCACGCCGCCCATGAGCGCCGCGCGTGCGCGCGAGATAGCCACCAGCCTCGACCTGCGCGCCCTGCCCGCCGATTTTTATGCCAACCCTTACCCGGTCTATGCCTGGCTGCGTGAACATGAGGCGGTGCGGCGCATGCCCGACGGCTCGTACTTTTTGACACGTTACGCCGACATCGTGGCGGTGTACCGCGACGCGCAGACCTTCAGCTCGGACAAGAAGGTGGAGTTCACACCCAAGTACGGAGCAGGCGCGCCCCTGCTCGAACACCACACCACCAGCCTGGTGTTCAACGACCCGCCGCTGCACACGCGGGTGCGCAAGCTGATCATGGGCGCCCTCACCCGCCGTGCCATTGCCGACATGGAGCCCGGCCTGATCACGCTGGTGGACGGCCTGCTCGATGCCATCGAGGCCAGAGGCGGCGGCGACCTGATCGAGGACTTCGCATCGGCCATCCCGGTTGAGATCATCGGCAACCTGCTGGGTGTGCCGCATGCCGACCGCGGCCCGCTGCGCGACTGGTCGCTGGCCATCCTGGGCGCACTGGAGCCCAAACTTTCGCCGGAGCAGGAGGTACTGGGCAACCGCAGCGTCAGCGAGTTCACGACCTATCTGAAAGCGCTGGTAGCAGAGCGCCGGAAAAACCCGGGGGACCCGGAGCACGACGTCCTCACGCGGCTGATCCAGGGCGAGGACGCCGGCCAGGGCCTGAGCGAAACCGAGCTGCTGCAGAACTGCGTTTTCATTCTCAACGCCGGGCATGAGACCACCACCAACCTGATCGGCAATGCCCTGGTCGCGCTGCAGGAATGGCCGCAGGAGAAGGCAAAATTGCTATCAAAACTGGAGCTGCCTGCGCCCGTCCAGCAAGGGCTGGAGGCCGATTTGACTGTTGAAATCGACGAGTTCCTGCGGTTTGAGTCGTCCAACCAGCTCAGCAACCGCCGCGCCGTCAGCGCCTGCACGGTCGGTGGCGTGGAAATGCCCGCGGGCGCCTTGCTGACCCTGTGCATTGGCGCAGCGAATCGCGACCCGGCGCAGTTTGCCAAACCCGAACAACTGGACCTGGCGCGCGAGAACAACCGCCACCTGGCCTTCGGCTTTGGCATCCACCAGTGCGCCGGCCTGAGCCTGGCGCGTCTCGAAGGCCGCATTGCGGTCGGGCGCTTTTTGCAGCGCTTTCCGGGCTACGCGCTGACGGCGGCGCCCACGCGCGGCGGGCGTGCGCGCTTTCGCGGTTTTTTGAAGGCGCCCTTCGCGACCCGTTCAAGCTGAAGCGATGCGCGCCTGCAGGGCCACGGCCAGCGCGCCCAACGCCGGATCGGCCGGCGCCGCGCCCTGACCCTCCAGCCCGGCCAGCAGGCGCGTCAGCGTGGCCGCGTGCGGTAGCAACGCCCCGGCAAACAGCAGCCGGTTGCCCTCGCCCACCAGCAGCGTCGGAAAGGTCCCGATCTCAAGCTCACCGAGCAGCTCGGCCTCGTCCTCAATATCCAGCCAGGTAAAAACCACAGCAGGATGCCCGGCCGCCACCTGCTCAAACAGGGGCCGGTAGTCGCGGCAGGTGCCACACCATTCGGCGCACAGGCAGGCCACCCAGCGCGAGGCAGGCGGTTCAGCCGGGGAGTTTTGAAGGTCCGTCATGGTGCAGTCCTGATCCAGTCCTTGTGCAATTGTGCGTGTGCTTGGCTATCATGGTGAATTACCAGGAGACAAGCCATGAACACAGCCAGCCCTGCGGCGCATCCTTCGCCGGTTGACGCCAAGACCTTCAAGAGCTTCGCGGAGTTTTATCCCTTTTACCTGAGCGAACACAGTGACCGCAGCTGCCGCCGCCTGCACTTTGCCGGCTCCAGCCTGTCGCTTGTTTTCCTGGCGACAGCAGTGGCCACGCGCAACCCCTGGTGGCTGCTGGCCGGGCTGCTGTGCGGCTACGGTTTTGCCTGGATCGGCCACTTCGGGTTCGAAAAAAACAAACCCGCCTCCTTCAAGCGCCCGCTCTACAGCTTCATGGGCGACTGGGTCATGTACAAGGACATCTGGACAGGAAAGGTCAAGATCTGATGACGGACAGCACCATCCCCATGCAGCTCGACGCGCGGGCCATCGACATCCTCTCGGGCATCACCACCGCCACCCTGACCACGCTGCTGCTGAAAAAAGGCCTGCGCAATGTCTGGCTGCGCGGCGCGCGGCCGCTGCGGCCCGGCCAGCCACGGCTGGTGGGCCGCGCCTTCACGCTGCGCTTCGTGCCGGCACGTGAAGACCTGGCGACGCCCGAGTCCTGGTCCTCGCCGATCTCGACCCGCGCCGCCATTGAAGCCATGCCCGCAGGCTGCATCGCCGTGGTAGACGCCATGGGTGTGGCGGACGCCGGCATCTTTGGCGACATCCTCTGCGCGCGCATGCAAAAGCGCGGCGTTGCTGCGCTGGTGAGCGATGGCGTGGTGCGGGACCAGGCTGGCGTGCTGGGCACCGGCCTGCCGGTCTGGTGCAACGGCGCGGCCTCTCCGCCCTCCGTCGCCGGGCTGACCTTTGTCGCCTGGCAGCAGCCGATTGCCTGCGGCGGCGTGGCGGTGTTTCCGGGGGATGTGGTGGTGGTGGACGATGACGGCGCGGTGCTGATCCCGGCGGCACTGCTGGACGAGATGCTGGCGCTGGCACCCGAGCAGGAGCGGCTGGAGGCCTGGATCATGGCCGAAGTCGAGGCCGGCGCATCCCTGCCCGGCCTGTACCCGCCGAATGCGGAAAACAAGGCGCGTTACGAGGCGTCGAAAAAAGCCGGCAGCTAGCCGCCCGGCGGCACCCGGCTTGCTATCAATTTCATAACACGTCACGCAGGCGCAGCAAGGGCAAGCGGCCGTTTTCCCATAAATTTTCCATCGACGGGTCGCGGCTGAGCAGCAATTGCGCCATCAGCGGCTCCAGGGGAGTCGCCTCGGGGTCGGCCAGCAACAGGTAGCGCGCTTCCTTCTCGTCGTCTGGATCGGTCAGCTGGCCGATCCAGTCCAGCGCCATCAATGTTTCCAGCACCGGCTCCAGTTGCAGCACATCGACCTGCAGCGCCCTGGCCAGCGCCGAGGCCTCCAGGCCAATGCGCGCGGTGCTGCGCGCCTGGTGCAGGTGTTGCAGCAGTTCGACGGCGAGCTGGAACTGCCAGCCATGGCTGTTGCCACGGCGCGCCACACCGGCCAGCAGGCTGGGCAGGTAAGCCGCAATCACGGCGCCCAGCAGCACGATGATCCATGCCACATAAATCCAGACCAGCAGGATAGGCAAGGTGGCAAAAGCGCCATACACCAGCGAATAGGTCGGCACATTGCTCAAATACAGGCCCAGCACTTTTTTGGCGAGCTCGATGCCGGCCGCCACAAACAGGCCGCCAGCCCAGGCGTGGGCCCAGCGCACAAAGGTGTTGGGCACGTAGCGGTAAAGCGCCGCCATGCCCCCGGCCAGCAGGAAAAACTGCAGGATGTCCAGAAACACGCGCAAGCCACCGGGCATGGCGCTGACGACGCCGCGCGACCCCGAAATCACATACGAGGTCACCGCCAGGCTGGCCCCCAGCACCAGCGGCCCCAGGGTGACGGCGGCCCAGTAGATCAGCACACGCTGCGCCAGCGGCCGCGGTTTTTTCACCCGCCAGATGCCGTTGAGCGTGCGGTCTATGGTCAGGATCAGCGCAATCGCCGTCACCAGCAGCACCGCCAGGCCGGCCACGCCCAGCTTGTTGGCCTGGCGCGAGAACTGCGTGAGGTAACCCAGCACCTGGCGCGCGATGTCGTCCGGGATCAGGCTCTTGACCAGCCACACCTGCAACACTCCCTGCAGCTTGGAGAACATCGGAAAGGCCGTGAAGATCGCGAGCGCCACTGTGAAAAACGGCACCAGGGCGATGCTGGTGGTGAAGGTCAGGCTGCTGGCCGTCAGGCCCATGTGGTCTTCGCGGAAGCGCTGGCGCAAGGTCAGCGCGGTGCCGCGCCACGGAAAGCGCGACAGGTCGTTCCAGAACGCCTGAAAAGACGGCGGCAGGGACAGTGGGAATCTCATCCCCGGTATCATGCCATCGACCCGCGCCATTGTTGATTCCCTCTCCCCCATGAACAAAACCTCGCACATCGACGCCACCCGCTGGCTGGCCGTGGGCTGCCTCGGCGCCCTGATCGCCCTGGGCCTGGCCTGGGAGATGTGGCTGGCGCCGGTGCGTCCGGGCGGCTCGCTGCTGGCGCTCAAGGTGCTGCCGCTGTGTATCCCGCTGGCCGGCCTGCTGAAAAACCGCATGTACACCTACCGCTGGCTCAGCCTGATGGTGTGGCTTTACTTCACCGAAGGTGCGGTGCGCGCCTGGAGCGACAAGCCGCCGGGCAACTACCTGGCGATGATCGAAGTCGCCCTGTGCCTGCTGCTGTTCATCGCCTGCGCCCTGCATGTGCGCCTGCGCCTGCGCAACGCCAAAAATTCACCCCTCCCCCTACCGGAAGCCCCAACACCGTGAGCACCCCCCAGCAACTGATTGACACCTTGCGCCAGATCGTCGGCGCATCCAACGTCCTGACCGACGGCGACCTGACCGCCTGGGTGCAGGACTGGCGCCGGCGCGAGACCGGCAAGGCGCTGGCCGTGGTGCGCCCCGGTTCCACGGCCGAAGTCGCCGCGGTCGTGAAGGCCTGCGCCGCGGCACGTGTCAGCATGGTGCCGCAGGGCGGCAACACCGGCATGGTGGTCGGCTCAACCCCCGACGCCAGCGGCACCCAAGTGGTGTTGAGCCTGACCCGCATGAACAAGGTGCGCTCGCTCGACGCCGGCAACCTGACCATCACCGTCGATGCCGGATGCGTGCTGCAAAACCTGCAGGAAGCCTGCGAAAAAGCCGGCTTCCTGTTTCCGCTGAGCCTGGCCTCGGAAGGCAGCTGCACCATCGGTGGCAACCTCGGCACCAATGCCGGCGGCACCCAGGTCGTGCGCTACGGCAACACGCGTGAATTCTGTTTGGGCCTGGAAGTGGTCAATGCGCAAGGTGAAATCTGGGACGGCCTCATGGGCCTGCGCAAGGACAACACCGGCTACGACCTGCGCCACCTGTTCATCGGCAGCGAAGGCACCCTGGGCGTGATCACCGGCGCGACCATGAAGCTGTATCCGCTGCCGAAAAGTCAGCTCACCGCCTTTGCAGCCGTGCCCTCGCTGGAAGCGGCCGTGCAGCTGCTGGGCCTGGCGCACGAACACCTGGGGGCCGGGCTGACCGGCTTCGAGGTCATGGGCCAGTTTGCGCTCGGCCTGGTGGCCAAACACTTTCCGCAACAGCGTGTGCCCTTCTGGCAGGAATCCGAGTGGTGTGTGGTGCTGGAGAACTCGGACAACGAATCGGAAGAGCATGCGCGGGCCTGTTTCGAGCGCCTGCTTGAAGCCGCCATGGAGGCCGGCTGCGTCAGTGATGCGGTGGTGGCCGAAAGCATGGCGCAGGCCCATGCGCTGTGGCACATCCGCGAAAGCATTCCGCTGGCGCAGGCCGAGGAAGGCCTGAACATCAAGCACGACATTTCCATCAATGTCTCCCGCATCCCTGCTTTCGTGGAAGAAACCAACGCCCTGCTGCTGCAGCGTTTCCCCGGCGCGCGGCTGGTGGTGTACGGGCACCTGGGCGACGGCAACCTGCACTACAACGTGCAGGCGCCGGAGAACCAGGATCAGGCGCTTTTCCTCAACGACCAGGAAAAACCCATGAATGCGCTGGTGTATGAAGTGGTGGACCGCTACCGCGGCTCCATCTCGGCCGAACACGGCATCGGCAGCCTCAAGGTGGATTCCCTGCCCAAACACAAATCCCCGGTGGCGCTAGACATGATGCGCGCCATCAAGCAGGCCCTGGACCCGCACAACCTGATGAACCCGGGGCGGGTCTTAAGGGTTTGATGCGTACGTCTTGCATGTATGATCAATGCGCATAAAATCCAAAGCTCCTTCATCTGCGAGAGGTCACGCATGCAAATCGACCGGGCTTATTTTCAGGATACGCAAAAGCAGGCCTTGAACCTTTCAGTCAAGGCGGGCACGGTCAAACTGGCCAGGGAACTGGGCATGAATCTTTCGCAAACCGTCGATGCGTTGCTGGAACAGGAAGTCAAACGCCGCTATTGGGAAAAATGGCGGGAGGACAACCGCGAAGCTTTTGAGGCCTACAACGAGCGCATACGCAAAGAAGGCTTGCCTCTTGCCAAGTACCGCTCCTTTGGACAAAGCGCCGGTGATGGCCGCGAGGAGTCCTGAGTGGCTCGTTTTGACATCTATCAAAACCCGGATGTTGCGCAGCGAAAATCGGTTCCTTATTGGCTGGATGTTCAAAATTCGTTTCTTGAGATCGAGACCAGGGTGGTAGTGCCCCTCAAGCCTCTCTCTCAATTCAAGGTGCGTGTTCCCAGCCTCAATCCGACGCTCACTGTGGCTGGCGTCGAGCTGGTCATGGACACCTCCGCACTCGGTGCCGTGCCAGTTTCGGAATTGCGCCGCAGCATAGGCAACCAGTCGCTCGACCAAGCGGTCATTCAAGAAGCCCTGGACGTTCTTTTTGGTGGATATTGAAATGCTTTCCAACCCCATCCGCTCCCAATACGAAGAGTTTATGCGCCACGTGGACACCCATGGCGTGTTCAAGGCCGACCGCACCGGCACCGGCACCAAAAGCGTGTTCGGCTACCAGATGCGTTTCGACCTCAACGAAGGCTTTCCGCTGGTGACTACCAAGAAAGTCCACCTGAAGTCCATCGTGCACGAGCTGCTGTGGTTCCTGCAGGGTTCGAGCGACAACAACTGGCTGAAGGAACGCGGCGTGACCATCTGGGACGAGTGGGCGCGCGAAGACGGCGACCTCGGTCCGGTCTACGGCGTGCAGTGGCGCAGCTGGCCGACGCCAGACGGCGGCCACATCGACCAGATCGCCGACGTCATCAAGACCCTGAAGACCAACCCCGACTCACGCCGCATCATCGTCAGCGCGTGGAATGTCGCCGACCTGCCCAAGATGGCGCTGATGCCCTGCCATGCCTTCTTCCAGTTTTATGTGGCGCCCGGCGAGAACGGCCAGCGCGGCAAGCTCAGCTGCCAGCTCTACCAGCGCAGCGCCGACATTTTTCTGGGCGTGCCTTTCAACATTGCGAGTTACGCGCTGTTGACCCACATGGTGGCGCAGCAGTGTGATCTCGACGTCGGTGACTTCATCTGGACCGGCGGTGACTGCCACATCTACAGCAACCACGCCGAACAGGTGGCGCTGCAACTGAGCCGCCAGCCCTTCCCCTACCCGACGTTGAAGATCAAGCGCAAACCTGACTCAATCTTCGACTACGAATTCGAAGACTTTGAGTTTGTGGATTACCAGCATCACGCTGGTATCAAGGCTCCCGTGGCCGTTTAACCCCTCATGAGCCGCATCAACCTCATCTACGCCCGCGCCGCCAACGGCGTCATCGGCAAGGACGGTGTCATGCCCTGGCACCTGCCGGAAGACCTCGCGCATTTCAAGAAACTCACCAGCGGCTGCCCGGTCATCATGGGCCGAAAGACCTGGGATTCGCTGCCGCCACGCTTCCGCCCGCTGCCGGGCCGGACCAATATCGTGATCACACGCGACG
>CBFGNA010000019.1:0-13149 GCA_965650045.1 uncultured Polaromonas sp. | reverse complement strand
CCACTCCTTCCCATCCCGAACAGGACAGTGAAACGACTTAGCGCCGATGATAGTGCGGATTCCCGTGTGAAAGTAGGACATCGTCAGGCTCTTACAGCAAGAAACGCCCAGTTGATGCAGTCAACTGGGCGTTTTCTTTTGGGCAACAGAAAATTCCTCGTCCGAAGAGTTGGCAGACGCAAAGCGTGCTGTTTTTTATTGAACCAAAATTGCTCAAACTCCGGGCGCTGATATTCTTGGCCTTTGTCTGGCCTTTGTCTGGCCTTTGTCTGGCCTTGATGAGACGTTAAGAATCGTCAGACATTAAGAATCAAATGGCCGTCCATGCGCGCAACGCCGGACTGCACCAGTTCGGTTGTCAGTTGAGACAGCCAGTCCTCAAATGCGACTTCAGGGAAAAAGCGCTTGCGGACTTGCTGGAAGTAGCTGGTATGCAAGGCCCAGCCCTGAAAATCACTCCAGAATAAGCGCTGTTTTTCAAGCAACTTGAATTTGAGAAGGACTTTGGCCGCGTGACGCGCGTGTCGTTCTGGCTGATCTATAAACGCGGCCAGTCTTTGCCGGGCCAGCTCAAGCACTTCCTGGCGATAGGCGAATACTGACCCATGTCCCGGGATGACAATGCGAGGTGCCAGTCTTTCAATAAGTTCCAGAGTACGCGACACTTCGCCGAATGCTCCCTCTCCTTCCAGCTCCGGAAACACGACGCCGAAACCTTTTTCCCACAGCGCATCGGCAGAAACCAGCGTTCGGGATCGGGGTTCAAACAGAATGACGGAATGCGGATCATGACCAGGCGCGGCATGAATTTCCCAGGCGATATCAGCCAGCTCAACTTCCCGCCCCGGTTGCAGCAAGCCGGTGTATCCAAACCGCGGGCAGAGCTGTCCTGTTGGTTCATAGGTCAGGGCGACGGGGTCCCACGCAGCGACAAAGTTTGCTTGTCCCGGCGGTATCAGCGTCTGCAATGCCGGGTAGCGGCGTTGAAGACTTGCATTTCCACCGCAATGATCGCTGTGCAGATGTGTGTTGAGAAGGACGTCAAGCTTGCGACCTTGTAATCCGGACTCCACCAGCGCCACGGTCTGCTCAGCGTGGGTCCCATAACCGCTATCCACCAGGACGCAGGATTGGGACCCTTTGAACAAAATGTTGTTGGAGGACAGCCACCCGCGTTCAAAAACCTGTACGCCGGAGGGAAGTTGCGGCACCGTCATGGGTAACATCGCCAGCCGGTCAAGCCGACGTGCGTAATTCGCGCCTCAGGATTTTGCCGACATTTGTTTTCGGCAAGTCATCGCGGAACTCGATGTATTTCGGTCGTTTGTAGCCTGTCAGGTTTTGCCGGCAGTACTCACCCACGGCCTCCTCGGTCAAGGTGGGGTCGTTCTTGACCACAAAAACCTTGATCGCCTCGCCCTGCTTGTCATCCACAATGCCGATGGCCGCGCATTCGACCACGCCTGGGCACAGGGAGATGACATTCTCAAGCTCGTTGGGGAAAACATTGAAGCCGGAAACAATGATCATGTCTTTCTTGCGATCAACGATCCTGGTGTAACCCTTTTCATCCATGATCCCGATGTCACCGGTGCGCATGAACCCGTCAGCGGTAAAGGCTTTTTGGTTCTCCGCGGGCTGCTGATAGTAGCCGGTCATGACCTGCGGGCCCCGAATGCAGATTTCGCCGGGCTCACCGAGCGCCACCGAATGTCCGTCATCGTCCTTGATGGAGATATCAATTCCAGGCAGTGGCAAGCCGATGGTTCCGGTGAATTCGCGATTCAGCACCGGGTTGTTGGTGCCGATGGCGCAGGTCTCGCTCATGCCCCAGCCTTCAATCATCGGGCTGCCCGTGACCTCAAGCCAGTGTTTTGCAGTTCCCTCAGAGGCCGCCATGCCGCCGGCCTGCGAAACGCAAAGGCTGGAAAAATCGACGGATTTGATCTGAGGATGCTGCAACAAGGCGTTGAAGAGCGTGTTGACCGCCGGCAGCATGTGAAAGGGGCGCTTCTTCAGGACGTTGATGAACTGCCCGAAATCCCGCGGATTGGGAATCAGCGTGAGATGCGAACCCCAGCGGATCGCAAGCAGGCAGAGCGTCAAGGCGAAGATGTGATACAGGGGCAAGGCGGCAATGCCGTTGGTCTTGCTGACATCGCCAATGCGGCGCAGTGCCGGCGTGAACCACGCTTCGGCTTGCAGCACGGCTGCCACAATGTTCCTGTGGGTCAGTACCGCGCCTTTGGACAAACCGGTGGTTCCGCCGGTGTACTGCAGAAAGGCGATTGAATCGAGGTTTGCGCCAGATGGCTTGATCGGCTTGCCGGCCCCGTGAGCCATCACCCGCTTGAAGCTCGTCACGGTCCGCCCTGCCGTCAGTGGCAATTTGTAGGCGGGCACCATCTTCGCCAAGTGCCGCACCGCAAAGGTGATCCATTTTCCGTACCAATAACCCAACAGGTCACCCATGGAGGCCAGCACCACACGTTGCACAGGGGTCCGGTCAATGATTTCCTCCAGCGTGGTGGCGAAGTTCTCCAGAATGACAATGGTCGTCGCGCCAGAATCCCTGAGCTGATGTTCGAGCTCGCGAGGCGTGTAGAGCGGGTTGACATTGACGCAGGTGTAGCCGGCGCGAAGAACGCCGGCCATGGTGACGGCGAACTGCGGAATGTTCGGAAGCATGATGGCGACCCTGGCGCCGGGTTCCAGTCCCTGGTCCTGGAGCCAGGCCGCCATGGCCGATGACAATTCGTCGAGTTCACCGTAGGACATCCACCTGTCCATGCAGACAGAAAATGGCCGCGACGCATTCTTTCTGAACGAGTCCTCCAGCAGGTGGTTCAGCGAGCGGAATTGCTCGGGGTCAACGGTGTGGGGCACACCTTCGGGATAACTCTTGAGCCAGAACTTGTCCATGAAAACTCCTTGTCTCCCATTGTGGAAGCACAGTGGGGGATGGCGTATGAGGCTTGTCCCTAATGCGCGCCGGCGTTGGCAAACAACTGCCGCAATTTCGTCTCGCAGGCGACAGTGTCGTCTTCAAACAGGGCGGTGATCCACGCCAATTCGCGTTTCTCAACGAGCTCAAGAAATTCCGACGGCCCATTCATCTCAGCGAAAGCATCAAACCCCGTTTCGAGGAAACGCTGCAGGGCGCTCAGCCCTGCGGTGGTCGCCGGCATGCGCATCATCTTCAACAGGCTTCGCAGGCCACGCAAGCCCGTGAGCCGATCAAGATCGCGCCCCAGGCGAAGAACGACTTCCAGTTGCTGCAGCCTGGCCGGGCGGTCCGCCACCTTCCGCCAGCATTCGACATAGCGCGCTGCAGGTGTTGAGCCCGCAGTCTCCAGCCATTGCCGCGCCATCTGGTCATCAAGCTGCTCCGTCATGGCGTGGACATCCGCCAGCGCGGCCGCTGTCTCGACCACCGCCGGGGGGAAAAGCCGGGCAATGGTGCCTGCAATGCGGGCAAACTGCTGGTCGCGTCTCGTGTAGTCCTGCTCACCGTACAGCTCCTGCAAAAAAAACCGGGTCGCCCCGCGATAGCGCGGCTCATGCAGAAGGTCGGAATACGTGGCCTCAAAGCGCTTCGCCTGGAAGCGCTTGATCTCCAGGCAGGCCTGTTCGATGGCCGGCTGGCCTGCGCGGCCGAGCCGCAGCCGCTCAACGGCCTGCATGGCATCACGGATGCGGGAGGCAGCAGGGTCCATATAAACACGGAGTTTATCTAGGTGCCCGCCCCTATAGAAGGCAGGGAAGTGCGTGAGAAACTTCTTCGATGCGGAGACGAACCTTTTTTCAGCTTGGCGCGGCTTCTGTCGCGGTGCTCGCGCTCTGCGGGGGCGCAACGGCGCTGTTCAACGCCGGGCTGGAAAAGGGGCGCCTGGGTGAGGCTGGGCGTGAGGTCTTTCGTGGCGTGGCACGAGCAGTGCTGCAGGGCACTTTGCCGGCACAAGCGCCTGAAAGGCAGGGGGCGCTTGATGCGCTGCTTGAACGCATCGACACCCTGACCCTGGCGCTTCCACCCTGCGCGCAAGCTGAACTGTCCCAGTTGTTGTCTTTGCTGGCCACTGCGCCTGGACGGCATCTGCTGGGAGGTCTGGACAAAGAGTGGGCGTTGGCGTCGGAGGCCGATATTCAGCAGGCGCTGCAGGGCATGCGGCTGTCCTCGCTGGCTTTGCGGCAGCAGGCTTATGGGGCCCTGCACGACATCACCGCCGCAGCCTACTTCAGCGACCCCTCCACGTGGCGGCAGCTTGGTTACCCCGGCCCGCTCAAGCTGTAAGGACAGTGACAAGCGCATGAGTCAACTACAGGATCCTATCCGCGACGGCCTCCAGCGCGGATGGAAAGTTTTTGGCGGCAAGATGGGACCGCCGCCCGAGCGCATGGTTTGCGATGTCGCGATAGTTGGCTCCGGGGCAGGCGCCGGCATCACCGCTGAATTGCTGAGCCGGGCCGGCTTGAAGGTGGTGATGGTGGAGGAGGGGCCGCTCAAAAGCAGCCGTGACTTCAACCAGAAGGAATCCGAGGCCTATCCGCAGCTTTATCAGGAAAGCGCTGCGCGCAAGACCGAAGACAAGGCGATCAACATCCTGCAGGGGCGGTGTGTGGGCGGATCCACCACCGTGAACTGGACCAGTTCCTTTCGCACGCCCGGCTCGACGCTGCAATTCTGGCAGGCGCAGTTTGGCCTGGCGGACTACAGCGTGGACGCCCTGGCGCCCTATTTTGCGCAGGCTGAAAAGCGCCTGAACATCCAGCCCTGGCTGACGCCGCCGAACGAAAACAACGACCTGCTGCGGCGCGGAGCCGCCCGCCTGAACATCCCGTCCGCCACCATCGCGCGCAATGTCAAGGGTTGCTGGAATCTCGGATCCTGCGGTCTGGGGTGTCCCACCAACGCCAAGCAATCCATGCTGGTGACCACGATCCCGGCCGCGCTGGATCTGGGCGCCCGCCTGCTCACGGAAATGCGGGTGGAAAAATTTGAACTGGCCAACGGCAGGGTGACGGCGCTGTATTGCCAGAATGTATTGCCAAATGGGGCTCCAGCCCTTATGGGACGGGCGCAAGCAGCTACAAAAATAGTAGCAAATCACTATGTGCTGGCGGGCGGAGCCATCAATTCGCCCGCGGTGTTGCTGCGCTCCGGCGCGCCTGATCCCTACGGCAGGCTGGGTGCCCGGACCTTTCTGCATCCGGTGGTGATGAGCTCGGGAGTGTTCTCGCAAAAAGTGGAAGCATGGAACGGAGCCCCGCAGACGATTTACACCGACCACTTCATGGAAACCCAGGCCATCGATGGCCCGATGGGCTACAAGCTGGAGGCCCCGCCCCTGCATCCCGTCATTTTTGCATCCACCGTCCCCGCCATGGGCCCGCGCCAGCAGGAACTGCTCCGGACCTTCCCGAACAACCACACGCTGCTGGCCTTGTTGCGCGATGGATTTCATGCGCAGTCCGCGGGCGGGCAGGTCAAGCTGCGCAGCGATGGCTCAGCCGTGCTGGACTACCCGCTCACCGAGTATGTGATGGATGGAGCCCGCCGGGCTTTGCTTTCAATGATGGAAATCCAGTTTGCCGCGGGTGCACGCCAGGTCCTGCCGCTGCATGAGATGGCCGGGTCCTACACCTCCTGGGCGCAGGCCCGCGATGCCGTCAATGCCTTGCCGATGAAGCCGATGCTCACCAAAATCGTGAGTGCCCACGTGATGGGCGGTTGCGGTCTGGCGGGTCAGGAAAAGCAGGGTGTGACACGGCCCGACGGGGTCCATTGGCAACTTCAGAATCTGTCCATCCATGACGGATCCATTTTCCCCACCAGCATAGGCGCCAATCCACAGCTTTCGATTTACGGCATCGTTAACCAGCTTGCGCAGGGGCTGGCCAAAAAGCTGACAGGGCGGGATGTCACGCTGGCCTGAAGCTGGGTGGCGGCGCGGCCCGGGCGCGCTGGCCCGGCTGCAGCAACTGATCACCTGTTTGCTGCTTGCTGCCGCCCTTGCGTGGGTGGTGTTTTTCTGGACAACCTCGGTGGCCCTGGCTGTGTCGGGCAGCGCGGTTTTGCTGCTCGGCTACTCGGGTTTTTTGGCGGTCGAGTTTTTGCTCCTGCGTCGGGTCAACCGGGCCGATCCGGCGCCGCAGCCAACCTGGCGTGAACTGGCAGGGGCCTGGATTGGCGAGACCTTGACGGCGCCCAGGGTGTTTTGCTGGCGCCAGCCATTTCGGTCACGTGCGTTCCCCGACGAGCAGGCCTTGCAATCGGCGATTCCGGGGCGGCGCGGGGTGGTTTTTGTGCATGGCTTTTTCTGTAACCGCGGGTTCTGGGCACCCTGGCTGACGCAGTTGCAGGGGTCGGGCCACGCTTACGTGGCCGTCAATCTGGAGCCGGTGTTTTCATCCATTGAAGACTATGTCCCATTGATTGGCGATGCCGTCCGGCGAGTGACCGAAGCCACCGGCCTGCCCCCTTTGCTGGTGTGTCACAGCATGGGCGGACTCGCTGTGCGCGCCTGGCTCAAGGCCTGCCGGTCCGAAGGCCAGGTGCACCATGTGGTGACGCTGGGCACCCCTCATCGCGGGACCTGGCTGGCCCGCTTCAGCCGGGGCGCCAACGGGCGCCAGATGCAGTTGGCAAATGGCTGGCAACAGGCGCTGGACGAGGGCATGCCGCCGGATCGCCACACGCTGTTTACCTGCTGGTATTCAAATTGCGACAACATTGTCTTTCCCAGCTCAACCGCGACCTTGCCTGGCGCTGATAATCGGCTGGTTCGTGGCGCGGCGCACGTGCAGTTGGCCTTTCTCCCGGAGATCATGCAGGCCACACTGGTCATGACAGACGGGGCGCTTTGGAAAAATTCCGATGGGCGACAATCTGCAGTGCAGAACGAGTAACAAATTGTGTATGCTCCTGACCGTCCTGTGTGCGTTAACCCGCTTGGAAGAACCATGCCCCTGATTGTGTTGATGGAAGACGATGCCGCCACGCGCACGCTGGTCGCATCGGTGCTCAGGAAAGACGGCTACGACGTTTTATCGGCTGACAACGGCATGTCAGGGCTGGAACTGGTCAGGCAAAACAAGCCTGACCTGGTGATCAGCGACGTGCAAATGCCGCTGATGGATGGATTTGCCATGTTGCAGGCGCTGCGGGCGGACCCCGCCATCATGTCCATTCCGGTGGTCTTGCTGACCTCTTTGCAAGAGAGAGCGCATATGCGCATCGGCATGACCAGCGGCGCAGACGATTACATCACCAAGCCCTTCAGGCCCGGTGAATTGCGTGAGGCGGCCGCGGCCCAGCTTAACAAGCGCCAGATGCAGGCTGCCGTGCAAACCATGGCGGTGGAAGCCGCGGTGCAGGCCGCGCTGGAAGATCAGAAACATCACCTGTCGCGTTTGTATGAGCAAAAACTCGCCTCGGAACTGAGCGACAAGTGGCCGGCGGCCGACGCCGCGCCTGAGGACGAAAAGTTCTCCAATGCCACGGTGCTGTTTGTCGATGTGCTTAATTACCCGGCACTTGCCGAAAAACTTTCCAGTGCGGATCTGAGCGAAGTGGTGCGCCAGTTCTATAACAATGCTGGCGACACCGTGCATTTGTTTGGGGCCCGGCACATGCAGTTTGTCGGCGAGGGCCTGCTGGTGGTATTCGTGGACAGCACGGACACGACGTCCGTCAACCATGGCCTTCGCGCCGCAAGGGCCGCCCTGGGGCTCCTCGATGCGGCGCGCCGCGTGCAAAAATTCCTCAACAGCCACTTCCCGAACCAGGGCCTTCCCCGCTTCGACGTCAGCGTGGCCTTGAACAGCGGGCCTGTCGCGCTGGCCAGGCTTGAGGACCCGCTGCATGGCGGTCAACATGTGCTGCCTGTGGGGGATACTGTCAGTGCAACCCTGCAGCTCCAGAAGCAGGCTCACAAGGCGGGGTGGCAGATTGCGGCGAGTGTGACCATGCTGCGCGGCGTTACTGGTGCGGTCAATACCGGCGGACGGGCGCTGATTGCCCTGCCAGGCCGCACTGCTGCGCTGGATGCTGCCGAGTTGCTGGGCCTGGCCTTGCAAACCTGAGCCGGGCGCCGACAGGCAGGCAACGTTTTTCGAGACTGCATTCATGCCCCAAAGAACGCTTTCCTTGCGCCGTATTCTGGTGGCAAGCCTTCTGGTTTTTGCGCTGCTGCCTGCTGCGCTCGTCGCCTGGCTGATGGCGCGCAGCAGCGCCCAGGCGGTGGAGGATCTGGCGGGAGGCATCCTTTTCAATGTCGCGGCAAAGATCCAGGCCGGGACCGAAGCACATCTGGGCCAGGCCCAGAATGCGCTCAACGGCCTGTTTCCCGAGCGCTTGAACGCATCGCAGACTGAACAGGCCCGGGAATGGTTGCGCAACGGACCGGCTTTTGAGTCGATGGCGTTTGCCCTGACCCGGCAGTCGCCGGATGTACCGCATCTGTATTTCGGCAACAGCCGGGGTGAGTATTTTTCTGTGGAGAATTCCGGCAATGGAGCGACCGTCCTGGTGCGTGGCCCCGGCGACTCCGCCTTGCAGGCCTTTATTGCACGGCGGCCCGCAGACAGGACCAAGCCGCTTGCGGCCGCGGAGCCAGCGTATGAGCCTCGTACCAAGAACTGGTATCAGGGTGCGCTGCTTGCCAAAGGCCGGGTTTTCTCTCCTATCCAGCCCGTCACCGGCAAACCGCAACTGCGCGTTACCTTGTCGCAGCCGGTTTATGACAGCGACGAAGGTGCCGCCGGCGTGTTTGGCGTGGACCTTTACCTGCAGGAGCTTTCCCGGCTTTTGCAGACACAAAGCATCAGCGCCCGGGGGGCCGCATTTATTGTGGACGAAAACGGCCTGCTGGTCGCCGGCTCAGCCGGGGATCCGCTGTTCGAGGATGCGCCGGAGGCGCAGACACGGCGCAGCCCGCAAAACAGCGCCAATCCGGTCATCCGTGAAAGTTTTGCAGCGCTGCAGCTTGCGTGGAGCCGCAAGCGCGACGACTCGGTGGCCAACAACAACGCCCTGCAAAGGCTGGCCCTGCAGGGAGACACCCTGATGATGGTTCAACGCCCTTTTGGCGAGTCGATGGGCTTGCGCTGGACCTTGGTGGTCGCGGCGCCCGAGAGCGATTTCACCGGCGAGATCGACAGGGCGTGGAAACTTTCCCTGGGCCTGATTTCGGCGCTGGTTTTTCTGGGGGCCCTGGCCGCGCTGTATGTGGCCAATCGCATCGGACGCCGGCTCTACCGGCTCAGCAAGGCCGCCAAACAGCTCGGACGGGGGGAGGTGCCGCGGATAGACCGGCGCACGCATTTGCGTGAGGTGATGGAACTCTCGCAGGTCATGCACGACAGCGCAGAACAGTTGCAGCGATACCGGGCTGAGGTGCAGGCAAAAACCCGGGACATCGAGGAGGCCAACGAGTTGCTCGAACAACGGGTCGAGCAGCGCACGGAAGAACTGCTGGCTTCCCGCGAGGAGGCCTTGCAGGCTGCGAGGGCCAAAGCATCGTTTCTGGCAACCATGAGCCATGAAATCCGCACGCCGCTTAACGGCGTGGTCGGCATGAGTACCCTGCTCGCGGAGACGGCACTGGACGAGGAGCAGAGCGACTATCTGCAGACCATCCGTCTGTCCAGTGACCAGCTGCTTGCCGTCATCAACGATATTCTGGATTTTTCAAAAATAGAGTCCGGCAAGCTCGATCTGGAGGCCGAACCCCTGAGCCCCTTCGCAGCCATCGAGGAGGCCTGCGACATCGCTGCCCCCCGCGCCAGGGAGAAGAATCTGGAACTGATCGTGGATGTTCCGGAGGCCGCAGTTGACGGCGCCCTCGATTTGCCGGCGGCCATTGCCGGGGACATCACCCGGATCCGGCAGGTGCTGATCAATCTCATCAACAATGCCATCAAGTTCACGGAAAAAGGCGAAGTAGCCGTGAGCGTTCGGCGCTTGCCGGGCAACGATGACCCGCAGCTGGCCTTGCTCGAGTTCCGGGTGTCCGATTCCGGAATAGGCATACCTCCCGACCGGATCGGTGCCCTCTTTCAGGCATTCACGCAGGTGGACGCCTCTACCACCCGCAAGTACGGCGGTACCGGGCTGGGGCTGGCCATTTGCAAGCGCCTTGTCGAACTCATGGGCGGTGACATCGGCGTGGATAGTGAGCCAGGAAGGGGGTCGACATTCTGGTTCACGATCCAGGCGCCTGTGGCGGAGCTGCCTGCGGCATCCCATGCCCTGGACGCGACGGCGCTGCACGGGAAACAGGTGCTGGTTGTGGATGATCACGTGACCAATGTTCGTGTGTTGACCCGCCAGTTGCAGATGTGGGGCATGCAGGTGGCAAGCGCTGGGTCAGGTGCTCAGGCGCTGCAGGATCTGGCGCGGGGAGCCGCTCCCCGGCCCGACCTCATCATCACCGATATGCATATGCCGGAAATGGACGGGTTGACGCTGGCCCGGACGATCAGGGAAAGCAGCACGCTGTTCAAAATCCCGCTTTTTTTGCTGACCTCCGGATTCATGCCACCCGGCCACGAGGCGGCACGGCTGTTCGAGGCGCGGCTGCTCAAGCCGGTGCGCCAGAAGCAGTTGTTCGATGCGCTGGCACGTTGCCTGTCGGCGCATGTCTTGGGAAGTGCCGAGGCGGATGCCAGGGCTGGAAGCGGGGCCGCCGCTGCCAAAAACATGACCCTGCTCGTGGTCGACGACAACGCGGTCAACCTCAAGGTCGCTTGCGCCATGCTCGCCAAGCTCGGTTACCAGACCGAGACGGCTCTGGATGGCCGGGAGGCGGTGCAGGCCGTGGCGCGGGCCCACGGCGCGGGGTGGCGATTTGGCGCCGTTCTGATGGACGTGAACATGCCGCGCATGAATGGGTTTCAAGCCACCCAGCAGATTCAGACCATGATGGGCGGCAAAGCACCACCCATCATTGCCCTTACCGCAGCCGCATCGCCGGAAGACCGTGCCCGGTGCACGGCCGCCGGCATGGACGACTACCTGACCAAGCCCTTGCGCGTGACTGATCTGGCACAGGCACTGGAACGCTGGCTGCCCCGGATGGCCGCCGCCGATACGCCGGACCAGCAGGGTCCCGGATCTGGCAAGGCCCGCAAACCTGCACCGCAGGACTTGGCGCGGACGGATCGAAGCGCCCCGGTTCCGGCGCTTTCGGACGTGAAATTGATGGATATGGAGCGACTGGCCCAGTTCAAGGAATTCGACGATGACAGGCTGACCATGACCCGTGAGGTGATTGGCCTGTTTATCGCCGATGCTTCCCAGCGACTCAGCGCCATCGAGCAGAGTATCCGGGCCGAGGATCCAGTCGCCCTGGCCTGGGCGACGCACGCGCTGATCGGCGCAACGGGCAATGTCGGGGCCGTGGCGATGCAGGCTGTATGTATCGAGCTTGAAGTTGCTGCCAAGACGGGCGCCGTCCCCTCCAATGCCGGCCACCAATTCGAAAGGCTTCAAGCCTATTGGTCCCAAACCCGATCCATTCTTGATACCTGGGTCTGACGAAGGTGGCGTCTTGCCTGTAGGTCGTGCCCGACCAGAAATTAAAAGTGAGCGCAAACAAACATAAAAGCGAGGTCAACACTCGCTACGCCGATTTGCATGGTTTTGAGACAAGGCTGGTGGCCAGCTTGAAGACATTGTGAAATTCTTCACATAAAAAGGACGCCATATTCACTATCCACGGGCGCTAGGGCTTCATACGCTTAACAAGTTGTAACGGCTATAAGGCGCCTGAAATGAATACCGTGTTGAATGCCCCATTTGCCCAGCTCGCTCCTCTCGGTGATTCTGACGCCATGGAATCCGGCCCTGATGTGTTGTCGATGCTCCTCGATGTTTTGGCGCACGGCCTGATTGTGCTGGGGGAGCGGGGGCAACTGGTTTATGTCAATCAGATTGCCCGTGTGGAGCTTGGTCGAGGCCGGGTGCTGTGCAAAACCGGTGAGGAAGTCCATGCAGTAACTGCGGCGGACAACAAATCCCTCCAGCTGGCGCTGGCCAAGGCAGGTAGCGGCAAGCGCAGCCTCATCAATATGGGCGCTGGCGGATTGAACCTGGCCTTGGCAGTGGTGCCGCTCAAGCCCGAGGCAGGTTCCTGGAAAAGCCGTGTCGCCCTCTTTTTTTCCCGGGCCGAAGTTTGCGAATCGGGGATGTTCGGATTTTTTGCCAGAAACTGCGGTTTGACGCAGACCGAAGAGCAGGTGCTGACCATCCTGTGCAGGGGCTTGAGCACACCGGAAATTGCTCTGCAGATGAAGGTGGCGGTTTCTACGGTGCGTAGCCATGTGCGCAGCCTTTGCGCCAAGACTGGCTCCAGCGGGGTGAGGGAGCTGGTCAACCGGGTTGCTGTTCTGCCACCTGTTGCCCCTTGCCACCTGGTTCAAATCCACTAAAAATCCCGGCGGGCCAGCGCCCGTTGTCCCCCGGCGGCACGCCACGTGCTAGATTACGGCTCATCATGAGCACGTCAATCCCTTCTGCCGAAGACCTGTACACCCCGCTTGTGCCTGAGCTGCGCTCGCTGGCGCGCCGCGGCGTGCAACGGACCTATCGAAAAAATGCCGTCCTCATCAACGAAGGTGAGGCTGGAGACAGCCTTTTCGTTCTTCTCAAGGGCAGCGTGAAAGTGTTTGCCATGGACGAGAGCGGGCGCGAGATCACCTACGGCACAGTTAATGCAGGGGATTATTTCGGGGAAATGTCTCTCGATGGCGGTCCCCGGTCTGCGTCGGTCATGACGCTTGAGCCTTGTACCTGTGCTGTGCTCAGCCGCACCGATGTCAGCGAGCATCTGGTCGAAGAGCCCGAGTTCGCCATCAACCTGGTGGTTCAGGTGATCCGGCGCGCCCGCGCTGCGACAGAAACAGCCCGGAACATGGCCTTGCTGGATGTGTATGGCCGGCTTGTCGCCCTTCTGGAGGAGCGCCGCGGAGACGCCACCGATGGCGCCGGCAGCACGATGCTTGAATCCATCACTCATCAAGACATTGCGAACCGGGTTGGCGCGTCCCGGGAAATGGTGAGCCGATTGCTCAAGGACCTTGAAAAGGGTGGCTACATCGAGTTGGGCATACGGCGTATCACGCTGCTCAAGAAGTTGCCCAGCCGCTGGT
>CBFGNA010000018.1:0-13544 GCA_965650045.1 uncultured Polaromonas sp. | reverse complement strand
CCAAGCTGTTCGGCCAAGCCATGGACGCCGCGGCCGGCAAGGCTTCGCTGATCAAGGTGATCGATGCCGCCCCGCGCCAGATCCCGGCCCCGGATGCCGTCAAGCGCGCCCTGGACCTGCTCAAGAGCGCCAAGAAGCCGCTGATCCTGCTGGGCAAGGGCGCCGCTTACGCCCGGGCCGACGCCGACATCAAGGCCCTGGTCGAGAAGACCGGCATCCCCTACCTGCCCATGTCCATGGCCAAGGGCATCCTGCCCGACACCCATGAACAGTGTGCCTCGGCCGCCCGCTCCTTCGTGCTGCCGGAAGCCGACGTGGTGGTGCTGGTCGGCGCGCGCCTGAACTGGCTGCTCTCGCATGGCAAGGGCAAGACCTGGGGCGGTCAGGGCCACAAAAACGCCGGTGGCCAGAAGTTCATCCAGATCGACATCTCCCCGACCGAGGCTGACAGCAATGTGGCCATAGACGCCCCGCTGGTCGGCGACATCGGTTCCTGCGTCTCGGCCCTGCTCGCAGGCATCGGCTCCAGCTGGGCCAAGGCCCCGGCCGAATGGACCAGCGCCGTCGCCGACCGCAAAAACAAGAACGTCGCAAAGATGGCAGAAACGCTGGCGAAGAATCCGCCTGTGATGAACTACCACAGCTCGCTCAACGTCGTGCGCGACATCGTCAAGGCCAACCCGGACGCCATGCTGGTCAACGAAGGCGCCAACGCGCTGGACTTCACCCGCAGCATCGTCGACATGTACAAGCCGCGCAAGCGCCTGGACGTCGGCACTTGGGGCGTCATGGGCATCGGCATGGGCTTTGCCGTGGCTGCCGCCGTGGAAAGCGATCAGCCGGTCATCGCCATCGAGGGTGACAGCGCCTTTGGTTTTTCCGGCATGGAAGTCGAAACCATCTGCCGCTACAACCTGCCGGTCTGCATCGTCGTCATGAACAACAACGGCGTCTACCGCGGCGATGAAGTGAATGTCACCGGCGGCAAGGATCCGTCGCCCCTGGTGTTCGTCAAGGGCGCACGTTACGACAAGATGATGGAAGCCTTCGGTGGCGTCGGCGTGCAAGCCACCACCCCGGCCGAATTGCGCACCGCCATGGAAGAAGCCGTCAAGTCGCGCAAACCGACCCTGATCAATGCCATCATTGACGAAACCGCGGGAACGGAAAGCGGCCGCATCACCAGCCTGAACCCGCAAAGCGCGAAAAAGAAGTAATCAAGTCACCATTTAAGGAGAAAACAAATGAGCAACAAACCACTCGCAGGCATCAAGATCATCGACTTCACCCACGTTCAGGCCGGTCCTGCCTGCACACAGATGCTGGCCTGGTTCGGCGCTGACGTGATCAAGGTCGAGCGCCCCGGCTCTGGCGACGTCACGCGCAGCCAGTTGCGCGACATCGAAGGCGCCGATGCGCTTTACTTCACCATGCTCAACAGCAACAAGCGCGGCCTGACCCTGGACACGAAAAAGCCGGAAGGCAAGGAAGTGCTGGAAAGGCTCATCAAGGAATCCGACGTGATGGTCGAAAACTTCGGTCCCGGCGCGCTGGACCGCATGGGCTTCACCTGGGAACGCATCCAGGAACTGAACCCCAAAATGATTCTGGCCTCCGTCAAGGGTTTTTCTGACGGCCACCACTACGAAGACCTGAAGGTCTACGAAAACGTGGCGCAGTGCGCAGGCGGTGCAGCGTCCACCACCGGCTACTGGAAAGGCGAGAACTCAGGTCCCACCATTTCGTCCGCCGCCCTGGGCGACAGCAATACCGGCATGCACCTGGCCATCGGCATCCTGACGGCCTACATCGGCCGCCAGCAGACCGGCAAGGGCCAGAAGGTTGCCGTGTCCATGCAGGACAGCGTGCTCAACCTGTGCCGCGTCAAGATGCGCGACCAGTTGCGCCTGGACAACCTGGGTTATCTGGAAGAGTACCCCCAGTACCCGCATGAAATGGAAGCCTTCAAGGATGGCGTGGTGCCGCGCGGCGCCAATGCCGGCGGCGGCGGCCAACCCGGCTGGATTCTGAAGTGCAAGGGCTGGGAGACCGACCCCAACGCCTACATCTATTTCACGGTCCAGGGCCATGCCTGGGAGCCCATCTGCGACGCGCTGGGCAAACCCGAGTGGAAAACCGACCCGGCTTACACCACGGCCAAGGCCCGCCAGCCGCACATCATGGACATCTTCGCCACGATTGAAGCCTTCATCGCCGACAAGACCAAGTTCGAAGCGGTGGATATCTTCCGCAAATATGACATCCCTTGCGCACCGGTTTTGTCGATGAAGGAGTTGCTGCACGACGAATCCCTGCGTGCCAGCGGCTCCATTGTTGAAGTGCCGCACAAGGTGCGCGGCAGCTACTTCACGGTGGGCAGCCCGATCAAGTTCTCGGACACCAAGCCTGAAGTGACCGCTTCGCCGCTGCTGGGTGAACATACCGACGAGGTTCTGGCAGAACTTGGTTACAGCAAGGACCAGATTGCCGCCATGCACAGCGCCAAAGCCGTCTGATACCAGCACTTGAGGCCTTGGTCGTCAAGGCCTGAAAAAGACGGCGTTCACATTGAGCGCCGTCTTTGTTTGAGGCATTCCGCCAGCTTATTTGCCAGCACCAGGATTGGATTTATGCAGACCACCACCGATCTGAAGCAACTCGTGGAAGCCGTGGGCGATGCCATCATTGCCTCCGACGCCAGCGGCGCCATCAATTTGTGGAATCCCGCCGCCCAGCGCATGTTCGGCTTCACTGAAAGCGAAGCCCTGGGTAAATCGCTGGACATCATCATTCCGCAGCGCCAGCAACAGCGCCATTGGGACGGCTACCACCAGACCATGGCGACCGGCAAGACCCGCTACGGGAACGACGTCCTGCGCGTCCCGGCGGTCCACAAGGACGGGCACACCCTGTCGATTGCCTTCACCGTCGCCCTGCTGCACGCTCCGGACGGCAAGGTGTCGGCCATTGTGGCCGTCATTCGCGATGAAACCAGCCGGTTTGCCGAAGAGCGAAGCCTGAAGAAACGCCTGACCGAACTTGAAATGCAGCTCACGGCACCAGGCAAAGCTGCATGAACCTGCACGCATGGACCCAGTGATTAACATAGGGGTTGAACCGGCGGCAAAAGCCGCCGGAACCAGCGTCAAGCCCCCTATTTCAACTTCCAGGCAGCAATTTCATGAGTAAAGCACTAGACGGCGTCCGCATTCTTGATTTCACCCACGTCCAGTCGGGCCCGACCTGCACGCAGCTGCTGGCCTGGTTCGGCGCGGACGTCATCAAGGTGGAGCGCGCCGGCGAGGGCGACGCCACCCGTGGACAACTGGCGGACATCCCCGGCGTGGACAGCCTGTACTTCACCATGCTCAACCACAACAAGCGCTCGATCACGCTGAACACCAAGAATGCCAAGGGCAAACAGGTGCTTGACGAACTGATCAAGACCTGTGACGTGCTGGTGGAAAACTTTGCGCCCGGCGCGCTGGACCGCATGGGCATCACCTGGGAGCACATCCAGTCGCTGAATCCCCGCATGATCGTTGCCTCGGTCAAGGGTTTCGGCCCCGGCCCCTACGAAGACTGCAAGGTGTACGAGAACGTCGCGCAATGCGCCGGCGGCTCGGCCTCGACCACCGGGTTCGACGACGGCCCGCCCATGGTGACCGGCGCCCAGATCGGCGACAGCGGCACCGGCCTTCACCTGGCGCTGGGCATCGTGGCCGCCCTTTATCAGCGCAACACGACGGGCCGCGGCCAGAAGGTCTTGGCCCCCATGCAGGATGCCGTCCTGAACCTGTGCCGCGTGAAGCTTCGCGACCAGCAGCGCCTGGAGCGCACCGGCACCATGCACGAGTACCCGCAGTACCCGGACGGCAAATTCGGCGAGGCCGTGCCGCGCGCCGGCAATGCCTCCGGCGGCGGCCAGCCGGGCTCCATCCTGAAATGCAAGGGCTGGGAAACCGACCCCAACGCCTACATCTACTTCATCACGCAAGGCGCCGTCTGGCCGGCCGTGTGCAAGGTGATTGGCGAAGAGGGCTGGATCACCGACGAAGCCTATGCCACCGCGGCGGCGCGACTGCTGCACCTCAAGCCGATTTTTGCGCGCATTGAGCAGTGGACCATGACCAAGACCAAGTTCGAGGCCATGGACATCCTGAATAAATACGACATCCCTTGCGGTCCTATCCTCTCGATGAAGGAAATTGCCGAAGAACCCGCGCTGCGGGCGACCGGCACCATCGTCGAGGTGGACCACCCCACGCGCGGCAAGTACCTGACGGTGGGCAACCCCATCAAGCTGTCCGACAGCGCCACCGAAGTCACCCGCTCTCCCCTGCTCGGCGAACACACGGACGAGGTGCTGGCGCAGCTCGGCTACAGCGCCGAATACATCGCCGAGTTGCGTACCGAACACGTCATCTAGCGGGACTGTCCCGCATCACCACAAAGAAATCAGCCGCCCCATGAACTACCCCGTCATCCCCATCGCCGTGCTGGAGGCTTCCTCCAAGCAGAGAAAACGCCAGGCGCCGAAAGGCCGCCGCGTCGATCCTGTGGCGCTGGCCGAGGTTCAGGGACTGCTGGGCGACGCCTCCCGCCAGGCCGACCTGCTGATCGAGCACCTGCACAAGCTGCAGGACCACTTCGGCCACCTGTCGGCGACTCACCTGGCAGCGTTGGCGCAGGAAATGCGGCTGGCGCAGACGGAGGTCTACGAGGTCGCCACCTTCTACCACCACTTTGATGTGGTCAAAGAAGGCGAAGCCGCGCCGGCACCGCTGACGGTGCGTGTCTGCGACGGCCTGTCCTGCGAGCTGGCGGGCGCGCAGGATCTGCTGGCCAAACTGCCCGGCCTGCTCGGCCGCGACATCCGGGTCATCGCCGCCCCCTGCATCGGCCGCTGTGAACAGGCGCCGGCGGCCGTGGTCGGGCAAAACCCCGTGCCCAACGCCACGTGCGAGGCTGTCATGGCGACCGTCGCCGCCGGCGCCGTCAAACATGTGCCCGCGGGATTTGTGGACTTCGCGGCCTACCAGGCCGCCGGTGGTTACGCCCTGCTCCAGCAATGTGTGTCCGGCATGCAGGATGTCGAAGCGGTCATCAAGACCATGGAAGACTCCGGCCTGCGCGGCCTGGGCGGCGCAGGCTTCCCGTCCGGGCGCAAATGGCGCATCGTGCGCGCCGAACAGGGCCCGCGCCTGATGGCCGTCAACATTGACGAAGGCGAACCCGGCACCTTCAAGGACCGCGTCTACCTGGAACGCGATCCACACCGCTTCCTCGAAGGCATGCTGATTGCCGCCTGGGCCGTCGGCATCGAGAAGATCTACGTTTACCTGCGCGACGAATACCATGGTTGCCGCAGCATGCTGGAAGCTGAGCTGGACAAGCTCCGCGCTTCGCCGGTCATGACGGGCATGCCCGCCGTCGAACTGCGGCGCGGTGCCGGCGCCTACATCTGCGGCGAAGAGTCGGCCATGATCGAGTCCATCGAAGGCAAACGCGGCATGCCGCGCCTGCGTCCGCCCTATGTGGCGCAGGTCGGCTTGTTCGGCCGCCCGACGCTGGAACACAACTTCGAAACCCTCTACTGGGTGCGCGACATCCTCGAAAAAGGCGGCGAATGGTTTGCCTCGCACGGCCGCAACGGTCGCAAGGGTTTGCGTTCCTTTTCCGTGTCGGGCCGGGTGAAAGAGCCGGGCGTCAAGCTGGCGCCCGCTGGCATCACCATCCAGGAACTGATTGACGAGTACTGCGGCGGCATGCTCGATGGCCACAGCTTCTACGCCTACCTGCCCGGCGGCGCTTCGGGCGGCATCCTGCCGGCAACGATGAACAGCATCCCGCTGGACTTCGACACCCTGCAACCCTATGGCTGCTTCATTGGCTCGGCCGCCGTGATGATCCTGTCCGACAAGGACACTGCCACCGACGCGGCGCGCAACATGATGCGCTTCTTCCACCACGAGTCCTGTGGCCAGTGCACGCCCTGCCGCGTCGGCACGGCCAAGGCGGCGCACCTGATGGAACAACCCAAATGGGACCTACCGCTGCTGGCCGACCTCTCGCTTGTGATGCGGGACGCATCGATCTGCGGCCTGGGCCAGGCAGCACCGAATCCGATGGACTGCGTCGTCAAGTATTTCCCGCATGAACTCGCCTGAACGATCTGCCCCCACGACAAAGGCAACACCATGAATGCAATCACACGACAAGAACTGGCCGAGCTCGACGCGCCGCTGGTGAGCTTCAGCCTCAACGGCCGCGATGTGCAAGGCCGCGCCACGGAAACCCTGTTGCAGGTCGCCAAACGCGAAGGCGTGGAGATTCCGCACCTGTGCTTCAAGGAGGGCATGGAGGCCGTCGGCAACTGCCGCTCCTGCATGGTCGAGATCAACGGCGAACGTGTGCTGGCCCCCTCCTGCTGCCGCGCACCGGCGGCCGGCATGAAGGTCGTCACCGACAGCGAACGCGCTGTGGCTTCGCAAAAACTCGTGCTGGAACTGCTGCTGTCCGACATGCCGGAAAAAGAGTACACCCGCAACAACGAGGTGGACCAGTGGGCAGCGAAGATCGGTGTTGGCAAGCCGCGCTTCGAGGCGCGCCAGCAGGTGCCCCACGACCTGTCGCACCCGGCCATCGCGGTCAACCTCGACGCCTGCATCCAGTGCACGCGCTGCCTGCGCGCCTGCCGCGACGAACAGGTCAACGACGTGATCGGCCTGGCTTTCCGGGGCGATCACGCCAAAATCGTGTTCGACATGGACGACGCCATGGGCGGGTCCACCTGTGTGGCCTGCGGCGAATGTGTGCAGGCCTGCCCGACCGGGGCGCTGATGCCGGCGCGCGAAGCCGCCCTCAAGGTGCCGGACAAACAGGTCTCATCGGTCTGCCCCTATTGCGGCGTCGGCTGCCAGCTCACCTACAACGTCAAGGACGACAAGATCCTCTTCGTGGAAGGCCGCGACGGTCCGTCCAACCACGGCCGTCTGTGCGTCAAGGGCCGTTATGGCTTCGACTACGCCCACCACCCGCACCGCCTGACGAAACCCCTGATCCGCCGTGAAGGTGTGCCAAAAACCGGCGACTTCAGCATGGACCCGGACCGCGTGATGGACGTGTTCCGCGAAGCGACCTGGGAAGAAGCCCTTGAATTTGCCGGCGGCAAGCTGGCCGCCATTCGCGACACCCATGGCAAGAAATCGCTAGCCGGCTTCGGTTCGGCCAAGGGCAGCAACGAGGAAGCCTATTTGTTCCAGAAGCTGGTGCGCACCGGCTTCGGCAGCAACAACGTGGACCACTGCACCCGGCTGTGCCATGCGTCGTCCGTCGTTGCCCTGCTGGAAGGCATCGGTTCCGGCGCGGTGTCCAATCCCGTCATGGACGTGACCAAGGCCGAGGTGGTCATCATCATCGGGGCCAATCCGACCGTGAACCACCCGGTGGCTGCCACCTGGATCAAGAACGCCGTGAAAAACGGCACCCAACTGGTGGTGCTGGACCCACGCCGCTCCGACCTGACCCGCATGGCACACCGCCACCTGCAGTTCAAGCCCGACACCGACGTGCCCATGCTGAACGCCATGATGAACGTCATCGTGACTGAGGGGCTGGTGGACCAGGCTTTCATCGACAGCCGCACCATCGGCTACGAGGAACTGCGCAAGAACGTCGAGGGCTACACACCGGAACTGATGGCCCCCATCTGCGGCATCGACGCGGACACGCTGCGTTATGTGGCGCGCCTGTACGCCACTTCCAAAGCAT
This sequence comes from uncultured Polaromonas sp., assembly GCA_965650045.1. Taxonomy (GTDB): domain Bacteria; phylum Pseudomonadota; class Gammaproteobacteria; order Burkholderiales; family Burkholderiaceae_C; genus Polaromonas. Next base: position 5,771 of record CBFGNA010000018.1, on the reverse strand, counting down.
CGATGATTCTCTGGGGCATGGGCGTGTCCCAGCACGTGCACGGCACCGACAATGCGCGCTGCCTGATTGCACTGGCGCTGATGACCGGCCAGATCGGCCGCCCCGGCACCGGCCTGCACCCGTTGCGCGGCCAGAACAACGTGCAGGGCGCATCCGACGCGGGCCTGATCCCCATGATGCTGCCCGACTACCAGCATGTGTCCAGCCCCGCCGTGCGTGCCAGCTTTGAGAAAGCCTGGAAGGTGCCGGAAGGCTCGCTCGACGACCAGGTCGGCCTGACCGTGGTTGAAGTCATGCACGCCGCCAAAAAGGGCATCATCCGCGGCATGTATGTGCAGGGCGAAAACCCGGCGATGTCCGACCCGGACGCCAACCACGCACGCGAAGCGCTGGCGGCGCTGGACCACCTGGTGGTGCAGGACATCTTCCTGACCGAAACCGCTTACCTGGCCGACGTGATCCTGCCGGCCAGTGCCTTCCCTGAAAAGGACGGCAGCTTCACCAACACCGACCGGCTGGTGCAGATGGGCCGCAAGGCCATCAACCCGCCCGGCGATGCGCGCCAGGACCTGTGGATCATCATGCAGATCGCCAACCGCATGGGCTGTGGCTGGCACTACAACCATGTCAGCGAGGTTTTCGACGAGATGCGCCACACCATGCCCAGCATTGGCGGCATCACCTGGGACCGGCTGGAGCGCGAGCACGCGGTCACCTACCCCTGCATGAAGGAAGGCGACCCCGGCCAGCCCGTGGTCTTTGTGGACAGCTTTCCGCGCGACACCGGCCGGGCCCGCTTCGTGCCGGCCGACATCATCCCCGCCAATGAACGGCCTGATACCGAGTTCCCGATGGTGCTGATCACCGGCCGCCAGCTCGAACACTGGCACACCGGCAGCATGACGCGGCGCGCGACCGTGCTGGACGCCATCGAGCCCGATCCGGTCGCGCTGGTGCATCCGCTGGACCTCGCCGAACTGGGCGGCAAGCCCGGCGACGTGGTGACCATCACGTCACGCCGCGGCGAAGTGGTGCTTTACGCCCGCGCCGATGAAAGTTCGCCGCGCGGCGCGGTGTTTGTGCCCTTCTGCTATTACGAGGCGGCCATCAACAAGCTGACCAACGCGGCACTGGACCCCTTCGCCAAGATCCCGGAGTTCAAATACTGCGCCATCAAGGTCTCGCTGGGCGGCGTGCCGCCGGTTCAGGACAGCTATGGCGGCGGACAGGCCCTGGAAAATTCCGTCGCCCTGGCCGGCATCTAGAACGCCCGAGCCGCGGCCTAGCCGTGGGCCCGGCGCGAGTCGGCCGGCGCTTCCTCGCGCGCCGTCAGGCCGTAGTCACGCGTCACCTCGGCAATGCGCAGGCGGTAGTCCCTGAACATGGTGCCGCGGCCGGCGGCCTGCGCAGCGCGGTGTGCCTCCAGGTTGCGCCAGGCCGTCAGGCAGGCGTCGTCGCGCCAGAACTGCAGCGACAGCAGCTTGTCGGGCTCGGTGAGGCTCTGGAAGCGCTCAATCGAGATGAAGCCCTCCATCTTGAGCAGTTCGCTTTTCAGCTCGGCCGCCCAGTTGAGGTAACCCTCGCGGTGGGCCGGGTCGGGCCAGACTTCAAAAATCACTGAAACCATGGTTTGCTCCTTTGTCGCGGGTCATTCTTCAAACACGGGGATGCGGGCGTTGCCGAGCGGCCGAAACCCTGCCTGCCTTCCAGGATAGGCATCAAATCGGCCTCCAGCCCTTATCTGGCGGGCGCAAGCAGCTACTATTTCAATAGCAATCTGCTTGCCGGGGCAGGCATGGGCGCCGCTGCCAAAACCAAGACTGCCTCCCGCAGCGCGCCGTGGGTCAAAGCGGTCCGGGTCCGGGTTGAAGGCGGGGTCGCGGTTCCCGCTGGCCAGAACCAGCAGCACGCCCGCCCCGGTTTGCAGCCGCTGACCGGCCAGCACCAGAGGCTGCGATGCAAATCGCCGGGTGTTCTGGATCGGCGCCTGGTGGCGTTCGACCTCGGCGACCAAGGCCCGCATCGCGTCCTGCGAGCGGTCTGCGGTGGCGGCCTCCGGGGGGTGCTGCGCCAGCATCAGCATGGTGTGCCCCAGCAGCCCGGCCGTGGCATCCAGCGACTGCTGCATCATCGCAATGCGGTTGGCCGCCTGCACCGCGTCCAGGCCCCGCACCTGGCCCTGGGTCATCAGGGCCCGGGCGGCTTCTGAAGCGAGCGCCACGGCCGTTTCCGGGGCGCCCGGGGCGATGCCCTGGACAAAGGCATGCACCTGGGCGCAGGTGGCGTCCAGTTCGCTGTCCGGCACGCCCAGCAGCCGGGCCATGGTTTGCACCGGCAGCTGGCCCAGAAATACATTGGCGCCCAGCCGCGGCATCAGGTCGGCCGCTGCCGCCTGGCTGGCGCGCCCCACGTCTTCAAGGGTCCAGCGCCGCGCCGACTGCACGACCGCCGGCTTGTGGCGCGCATGGAAGGCACCGTCCGTCATGCGCACCAGCTGTGCAAACACCGCGCCAGCCGCCGTTCCCTGCAGCGCGGCGGGAACGGCCTCGCCCGGCGGCCGCACGGTCAGTCCAGCATGCAGCAAGGCCTCGCTGATCGCGGCGTGGCTGCTGGCCACCCAGAGCTGCAGGCCCGCGTCGAAGTACAACGGCCGCGTTTCGCGCAGTTGCCGGTAGTACGGCCAGGGGTCCGCATGCGTGACGGCAGCGACGGGGTCGGCCGGCGGCGGGCGAACCGCTTCAAGCATCCGCGAACACCGGCTCGCAGCGGACCTCGGTACGCACCGAGTTCGCAATGAAACACTCCTCATGCGCTTCGTGGTGCAACTGGTTCAGTTGCTCGCGTGTGGGCAACCGCTCGCCGGAGAACACCACCGCGGGTCTGAGCGTGACCACGGTCATGGCGATTTTCCCCTGCTCGTTTTTTGCCATGACACCAAACGCGGCGTCGGTGTACCGGTCCACGCAGAACTTGCGCTTTGCGGCAATCGCCAGGAACCAGAGCATGTGGCAGCTGGCCAGCGAGGCCACAAAGGCTTCTTCGGGATCCACGGCGGCCGCGTCCGACATTGGCAGCGGGACGGAATGGGGTGACGACGACCCGGCCACCTCGGCGCCGCCGTCGAAACGCATCAGGTGGCGCCGGCTGTAGCGGCCCTTGAAAAAATCCTGCTCGCCGCGTTGCCAGACGATTTCGGCGGTGTATTCAGACATGATGGATGCAAGGAGTGGACGAGCTTCAAGTGTCGCGATCCCTGCCCGCCTTGTCGAGCAACAACAGTTTGCCTATGATCAAACCATGCATGCCGAACCCGACCTCGCCCGCCTGGCCGCCACCGTGGGCGACCCGCGCCGCATCCGCATGCTGGCGCTGCTGATGGAAGGCCGCGCGCTGACGGCCAAGGAGCTGGCCCTGGGCGCCGGCATCACCCCGGCCACCGCCACGGCCCACCTCAAACGCTTGCTGGACGACGGCTTGCTGGCCAACACCTCGCAAGGCAGGCACAAATACTTCCGCCTGGCTTCAGAACATGTCGCGCACCTGGTCGAATCCCTGATGCGGGTCGCGCCGCGGCGTCTGCCGCAGCCCGACGCTGCAACGGAGCCGATCCGGCAGGCCCGCTACTGCTACGACCACCTGGCCGGCCGCCTGGGCACCGGCCTGCTGGCACTGCTGCTGCGCAAGGGCTGGCTGGTCAACGACCCGGCCGATGCCGCGGCCAAACAACTCGAACTCACGCCCAAAGGCGCGAAGGCCTTCAGCGCCATGGGCCTGGACATGGAAAACGTCCGCGCCCGGCGCCGTCAATTGGCCTGCCGCTGCCTCGACTGGTCGGAGCGGCGTGACCACCTCGGCGGTGCGCTGGGCGCCGCGCTCGCGGAACACCTGCAGGCGGCGCACTGGATCGAGCGCAAGAAACACAGCCGCGTCGTGCTGGTGACCGCGCTGGGGCGTGAACAGCTTGCGCAATGGGGTCTGCGGCCAGCGTGAAGCGAGTGGCGTGCAGCGCCAGTTCCCACTCTGCATCACCACCCTTGACCGGCACATGCAGGGAAAATGCCGTGTGCTGGCGCGGCGTTAAGCGCGCTACCTCCTGTGCTGCATGAGGCCGGGCAGCGCCCTGCGAAGCGCCCTGGTACGAACAAAAGTGTCGGTCGCCGCCACCCTTTTTGGAGCGCGCCTTCATGGCGGCAGCCGGTGTGAAGTTGCCGCGGTGTGGCCACGGCTGAATTTGCACGGGTCGTTGTTTTGATTTTCAGAGGTAAATCAGCAACAAAAAAGACCAAAAAAAACCCGCTTTCCCTAGGAAACCGTGGTTTTCTCCAGTAGCATCGCGCTTGCCAGTGAAGAGTAGTTATCTGCATTGGTGATTTATCAACTTCTAGAAGGAAAATCAATCATGGCAACTGCAAAAAAAGCACCGGCAAAAAAAGCAGCCGCAAAGAAGGCTGCACCGGCAAAGAAAGTAGCAGCGAAGAAAGCTGCTCCAGCGAAAAAAGCCCCTGCGAAAAAAGCACCGGCTAAAAAAGTAGTGGCGAAAAAAGCGCCTGCGAAAAAGGTTGTGGCGAAGAAAGCCCCTGCCAAAAAGGCGCCCGCCAAAAAGCGCACGCCCAACGCAGCGTTCATGAAGCCTCTGACTCTGAGCCCCGCGCTGTCGGCTGTGGTCGGCGCTGCTGCGCTGCCCCGCACCGAGATCGTGCGCAAGCTCTGGGTCTACATCAAGGCCAAGGGTCTGCAGGACAAGGTCAACAAGCGCATGGTCAATGCCGACGAAAAACTGCGCGCCGTTTTCGGCAAGGCGCAAGTGTCGATGTTCGAGATGGCTGGCCTGATCGGCAAGCACGTCAAGTAAATCGACGCAAAGGACTTGCGCCGCGTTCGCGCGAGGCAAGACCCGGTAAAAGGGCCACGCAAGTGGCCCTTTTTTTATGCCTGTTGATCAACAAAAAAGGGCTGAAGCCCCCGTCCTCCGGGGGCTTGCAGCTATTGTTTCTGTAGCGCTGCGGTGGTGATGCCGCTCAGCGTGCCGCGTGTGCTGATGACTTCCGGGTCCAGCATGATCTCGATCAACGCGCCTTCCTTGCCTTGCAGTGCCTGGCGCATCACGGCTTCGAACTCTTCGGTGCGTGTGATGCGGGTGGCGGTGTAGCCATAGGCCCGTGCCAGTGCGCAGAAGTCGGGGTTCTGCAGTTGCGAGCCGCTGACGTGGCGCGGGTACTCGCGCTCCTGGTGCATGCGAATGGTGCCGTACATGCCGTTGTTGAGCAGCAGGATGATGCTTTTGGCGCCATGCTGCACCGCCGTCGCCAGCTCCTGCCCGTTCATCAGGAAGTCGCCGTCGCCGGCGATGGTGAAGGCGGTCCGTCCGGTCGTGATGGCCGCCGCGATGCCGGCCGGCACGCCGTACCCCATGGCGCCGACGGTCGGCGCGAGCTGCGTCTTCAGGCCCTTGACCAGCCCGTGGTGCTGGAAGAAGCGGTGCACCCAGCTCGCAAAATTGCCCGCGCCATTGGTCAGCACCGCATCTTCCGGCAGCAGCTTCTTCAGCGTGGCCACGATGGCCGGCATGTCGATGCTGCCCGGCAGCACCACGCCGCCATTGGCAGGGTCGATATTCGCCAGATAGTCCGCGTTGGCGGCCTCGGCCCATGCCTGCCAGGGCACGCTCACCGGCGCGGTCAGCACTTCCAGCGAACGCGCCGCGGCATTCATAGTGGCGTTGATCGCCAGGTCGGCCTGGAACACGCGATTGAGTTCTTCGGCGCCTGCAT